>DASTDE010000002.1 GCA_035710515.1 Candidatus Rubrimentiphilum sp.
AACGCCCAGGCAATAGTGAACCGGAGTTCTTTATAACTTCGCGGATCGAGCCCCCACCCACGGCCCCAAACTCACCCGTCTCGCTCCACCCAGACGTTTTACCGACTCGTTCGCAAATGCAAGAATGATTAAACCCGTGCCCGGTGGGCGGGGTGACGTTTCGATCGAGAAGTTATGAAGAACTCGCCATAGCAATACCTTGGACAATGGCGCGCATTTCTCGATCGGAATGTCACCCCGCCCACCCGGGCGCTGAGTCTTCGTCTATCGCATTCTGCGGTAGATCGGGAAAACGTCGTCCACTTGCCGGAACGCGCCTTCGTGAGGCGTGGAGTGGAGCGATTCGGTCGAGCTCAAGCAGATGAATCCGAAGCGCGAAAGGCTCTGCAGGAATAGGTTGTGCACGCGGTACTGCAAGGTCTTGTTGAACTGCGGCAGCACACCGCGCGCGACGATGCAATGGAACTCGTTGAGGGATGCGTCGGTCGCTAAGCTGTGCGTCGCGAAGATGAGATTGCGCCGGAGACTCTCGTGGAATTTCACTTTGCCGTCCGAGTAGTCGGCGAAATCGGTGATGGACTTGCGGCCGCCGCTCGCAACATAGTCGTTGGAAAGCTCTTCGAACGACGATACGTCGTACGTCGCCTCGCGCGCGTGAGCGACTGCAATGTCGCTCAAGTCCGTCGCATACAGCATGCAACGATCCAGAAGTTCTTCCTCGGCAAGAATGGTAAGGAACGTGTAGACGTCCTCGCCGGTTGAGCATGCCGGAAACCACAGCCGCGCAAAGGTGTACGTGCGCAAAAAAGCCGCGACGCGATCGCGGACTGCGCGGAAGTAATCGGGCGGACGAAACAGTTTGTTCGAGTTCGTCGACATCGCGAAAACGAACCGGCGCAGCGACTCCTCGTCGTGCAAGAACCGCTCTTGCAGCCCTGAAATTGTTTCGGCGCCCTCGGCGCGCATGCGCTCGGCAACGCGCCGCTTTAACGTTCCAGGCGCGTATTCGCGAAAGTCATAGCCTCGCCATCGCAGCATGGCTTCGAGCAAGAGCGATAGCTCGATGCTCGCGAGTTCATCACTTTGGCGCTCGGCCGATGTCTCCGGCGCCGCGCGCTCCTCGATCAGCACCTATCTGTTAAGCCAGACCCGCAGCAACGAAATGAGCTGATCCATGTCGACGGGCTTGCTGATGTATTCGGATGCGCCCGCCGCAATCGAACTCTCGCGGTCGCCCTTCATCGCCTTCGCAGTGAGAGCGATGATCGGCAGATCCTTGAAGCGCGGATTACCGCGGATGCGCCGGATGGTCTCGTAGCCGTCCATCTCAGGCATCATGATGTCCATCAGCACGATGTCGATGGCCGGATCGCGCATCAAGTGGTCGATGCCTTCTTGGCCGCTTTCAGCGCTAACGGATTGCAGATGATGCGCTTCGAGCGCCGAGCTCAGGGCATAGATGTTGCGCGCGTCGTCGTCAACGATCAGGACTTTCTTGTTCTCCAGCGTCGCCGTTCCCAGCGGCGGTATGTCGCTGCTGCGTTTGGCCGCCGGCAGCCGTGACTCGACCTGATGCAGGAAGAACCGGGTCTCGTCCAAGAGCCGTTCGGGCGACATGGCGTCTTTGACGATCACCGCCTCGCTGAGCTTCGTCAGTTTGGTTTCCTCTTGCCGCGTCAGTTCGCGTCCCGTGTAGACGACGATCGGCGTGCGCGCGTGTTCGGCTTGCGTACGGATGCGCTCGATCAATTGATCGCCCGGGATATCGGGCAGACCCAAATCGACCACGATACAGTCGAACTTGTTCGAATTGAGCGCCTCCATGGCTTCGTCACCCGAGCGAACGGCAGTCACGGCAACCTCGCCGCTTCCGATCAGATTGACCATGGCGTTGAGCTGCGTGATGTCGTCTTCGATCACCAAGAGATTCTTGGTGCGCTTATCGGCGAAGCCGAGCAGGTTGTCGAACGTTTCGGTTAAGGCTTCTTCGGTGACGGGCTTGCGCAAGTGTGCGATCGCGCCCGCATCCAGCGCGCGCTGCCACTGCTCCTCGCCGGAGATGACGTGCACGGGAATGTTGGACGTCGAAGGATCGCGCTTGAGATCGGCCAGCAGTTTCCAGCCGTCCACGTCGGGCAGTCCGATGTCCAGCGTGATGGCGTCCGGCAGATACTTGCGCGCGAAGGCCAGCCCTTCGTCGCCGCTGAGCGCCACAACAGCTTTAAAGCCGCGATCGCGCGCCAGTCCGAGCAAGATGCGGCCGAAGATCGCATCGTCTTCAATCACGAGCAAGACGCGATCCGAGCTTTCGATCCGGTCGCGGTCGTCCGAGATTGCCTCCAGTGAGGACGGCATTTCAAAACTGCGCGACGGCGCCCGCACCGGGAATTCGTCCGGCGTGTGGGCTTCGCCGATCGAACCGAACGAACGCATCGCGGACATGCTCGCGGCCCGTTCGAGCGGATGGTAGAAGGTGAACGTGCTGCCCTCTCCCAGCGTGCTCTCGACGCCGATTTCGCCGCCCAGCAAGCCCGCGATTTCGCGGCTGATTGCCAAGCCGAGGCCGGTTCCACCGAACTTGCGCGACGTGCCCATATCGGCTTGTTGGAACGCCTCGAAGATCACGTTGAACTTGTCGGGCGGGATGCCGATGCCCGAGTCGCTCACAGCGAACGCGACGGCGGGACCTTTGATCGAAGAGAGGCGGTGCTCCTGAAGCAACGAGATCTCCATCGTCACGCCGCCCTGCGTCGTAAATTTGAACGCGTTTGAAAGCAGGTTCTTCAAGATCTGCTGCAGCCGCGTCGCGTCCGTCAGCAGCGCCGCCGGAACGTCCTCGTGGCGTTTTATCGTGAACGCCAGGCCCTTGTCCGTCGCGATCTGATTGAACGTCCGGAAGACTTCGTCCTGAATCGTTTCAAACGGAACGTCTTGCAGATCGATCGAGGTGGTGCCCGACTCGATCTTCGATAGATCGAGGATGTCGTTGATCAGTGTGAGCAAGTCGCTGCCCGCCGCCCGGATCGTCTGCGCGAACTCGATCTGCTTGCCGGTCATGTTTCCTTCGGGGTTATCCGCCAGCTGTTTCGACAGAATCAATAGCGAGTTCAGCGGAGTACGCAACTCGTGCGACATGTTTGCCAAGAACTGCGATTTGTATTTCGAGGTAAGCGCGAGCTGCTCGGCCTTCTTTTCGAGTTCCTGACGCGCTTCATCGATCTCGCGCGTGCGGCGCTCGATCTCTTCGTTCCGCTCTTGCAGCAAGCGCGAACGCTCCTCCAACTCATCGTTCGTCTGCTGGAGCTCCATCTGCTGGCTCTGCAGCTCGTTGGTCAGCGCTTGCGACTGTTTAAGCAACTCTTCCGTGCGCATCGTCGCGCCGATGGTGTTGAGGATAACGCCGACCGACTCGGTCAGCTGGTCGAAGAACTGAAGTTGCGTCTCGTTGAAACGCTCGGTCGAAGCGAGCTCGATGACTGCGCGCACTTCGCCTTCGAAGAGCACCGGCAAAATGATCAGCGAGAGCGGTTTCGTCTCGCCCATCCCCGAGCCGATCGCCATATAGTCCGCCGGTACGTCGGTCAGCAGAATCCGCTGACGTTCGAGCAGGCATTGTCCAACCAGGCCTTCGCCCTCGCGGATCGTTCGTTGCGCGGCCTTCTTCTTGCTGACGGCGTAACTGGCCATCAGGCGCAATACTTGTTCGTCGCCGATCGGCTCGTTGATGTAAAACGCTCCCGAGTATGCGTTCACCAGCGGAGCGATCTCCGACATGATCATGCGGCTGACCGTCTTGCTGTCGCGCTGACCCTGCAGCATTGCGGTAAAACGTGCGACGTTGGTCTTCAGCCAGTCTTGCTCGGTGTTCTTGCGCGTGGTGTCGCGCAGATTTTGAATCATTTCGTTGACGTTGCGCGTCAACTCGGCGACTTCGCCGCGCGCTTCGACTTGAACGGCGCGCGAGAGGTCGCCGCTGGTCACGGCCGTCGCAACCTCACCGATCGCGCGAATCTGCGAGGTGAGCTGCTCGGCCAGCTGGTTGACGGAGTCGGTCAGGTCGCGCCATAGACCGGCCGCGCCCGGGACCTGGGCTTGACCGCCCAGTTTTCCTTCGAAGCCGACTTCGCGCGCCACGGTCGTGACTTGGTCGGCGAACGTCGCGAGCGTGTCGATCATGAAGTTGATCGTGTCGGCCAGTTGCGCGATCTCGCCCTTGGCTTCCAGCGTGAGTTTGCGTTTGAGGTCGCCGTTGGCGACGGATGTAACGACTTGCGCGATGCCGCGCACTTGGTTCGTCAGGTTGGACGCCATGAAGTTCACGTTGTCGGTAAGGTCTTTCCACGTGCCGCTGACGCCCGCGACCTGGGCTTGGCCGCCCAGTTTTCCTTCGGATCCGACTTCGCGCGCGACGCGCGTGACTTCGGATGCGAACGCGTTCAGCTGATCGACCATCGTGTTGATCGTGTCTTTGAGTTCGAGGATTTCTCCGCGAACGTCCACCGTAATTTTCTTGGAAAGGTCGCCGAGCGCGACGGCCGTCGTCACCTTCGCGATGTTACGCACCTGCGAGGTGAGGTTCGAAGCCATCGTGTTTACGGAGTCGGTCAAGTCTTTCCACGTGCCGGCGACGCCGCGCACGAACGCTTGTCCGCCCAACCGGCCTTCCGAACCGACCTCGCGCGCGACGCGCGTAACTTCGGATGCGAAGGCGTTCAGCTGGTCGACCATCGTGTTGATCGTGTTTTTCAACTCGAGGATTTCGCCGCGCACGTCGACGGTGATCTTCTTCGAAAGGTCGCCGTTGGCGACGGCGGTCGTTACTTCGGCAATGTTACGAACTTGGTTCGTCAAGTTCGAGGCCATCGAGTTGACCGAAAGCGTCAAGTCTTTCCACGTTCCGCTGACGCCCGCGACCTCGGCCTGGCCGCCGAGTTTGCCTTCGGAGCCGACTTCGCGCGCGACGCGCGTGACTTCGGATGCGAACGCGTTCAGCTGATCGACCATCGTGTTGATCGTGTTTTTCAACTCGAGGATTTCGCCGCGCACGTCGACCGTGATCTTCTTCGAGAGGTCGCCCTTGGCGACGGCGGTCGTGACTTCCGCGATGTTACGCACCTGAGACGTCAGATTCGAAGCCATGAAGTTCACGGACTCGGTGAGGTCGCGCCACGTACCGCTGACGCCGGCGACCTGGGCTTGGCCGCCCAGTTTTCCTTCGGAGCCGACTTCGCGGGCGACGCGCGTCACTTCGCCTGCAAACGCGTTGAGCTGGTCGACCATAGTGTTGATCGTGTTCTTCAGTTCCAGGATCTCGCCGCGCACGTCCACAGTGATCTTGCGCGACAAGTCGCCTTTGGCGACGGCCGTCGTCACGTCGGCGATGTTTCGAACCTGCGACGTGAGGTTTGAAGCCATGCCGTTGACCGAATCCGTAAGGTCTTTCCACGTACCGCTGACGCCTTTGACGTCGGCCTGGCCGCCGAGTTTGCCTTCGGAACCGACTTCGCGCGCGACGCGCGTGACTTCGCCCGCGAACGCGTTGAGCTGGTCGACCATCGTGTTGATGGTATTCTTCAGCTCCAGGATCTCGCCGCGGACGTTGACCGTGATCTTTCTGGAGAGGTCGCCCTTGGCGACGGCCGTGGTAACGTCGGCGATGTTACGTACTTGCGACGTCAAGTTGGCGGCCATGAAGTTCACGGACTCGGTGAGGTCCTTCCACGTGCCGCTCACGCCGGCGACCTGCGCCTGACCGCCCAAAATGCCCTCAGAACCGACTTCGCGCGCGACGCGCGTGACTTCGGAGGCGAACGCGTTGAGCTGGTCGACCATCGTGTTGATGGTGTTTTTCAGCTCGAGAATTTCGCCGCGCACGTCCACTGTGATCTTCTTTGAAAGATCGCCCTTGGCGACGGCCGTGGTAACTTCGGCGATGTTACGCACTTGCGAGGTCAAGTTGGACGCCATGAAGTTCACCGACTCGGTGAGGTCCTTCCACGTGCCGCTGACGCCTTGCACCTCGGCTTGGCCGCCCAAGCGTCCCTCGGATCCGACTTCGCGCGCGACGCGCGTCACTTCAGATGCGAATGCATTGAGCTGATCGACCATCGTATTGATGGTGTCTTTGAGTTCGAGAATTTCGCCGGCCGCTTCGACCGTGATCTTGCGCGACAAGTCGCCGTTGGCAACGGCCGTCGTCACGGCCGCGATGTTACGCACCTGCGACGTCAGGTTGCCGGCCATCGTGTTGACGGAGTCCGTCAAGTCTTTCCACGTGCCCGCGACGCCCTTGACGCTAGCTTGGCCGCCCAATTTTCCTTCGGATCCGACTTCGCGCGCGACGCGCGTCACTTCGGATGCGAATGCGTTGAGCTGGTCGACCATGGTGTTGATGAGTTTGGCCGATCGCAAGAATTCGCCGCGCAGCGGACGGCCTTCGATGTCCACCGGAATCCGTTGTCCGAGATCGCCCTGCGCGACCGACCCAAGCACGCGATTCGTTTCGGCCATCGGGGCGGTGAGATCGTCGATCAGCGCGTTGTACGCGTCTACTTGTTCTTGCCAGCTCCCGGAGGCTTCGGGAAGATTGATGCGCTGTGAAACGCGGCCTTCGCGTCCGACCAGGCGGCTGATGCGTTTGATCTCGCGCAGCATGTGCTGCTTGATCGAGACGCAGTCGTTAAAAGCTTTCGCGAGTTCCGCATCCATGCCGGCTCCGCGAAGGGGAAGCCGAACGGTGAAATCGCCGCCGTAAAACGCACGCAGTGCGTTGAGCAGCTTCCGGTCTGTTGCCGAACCGTTCGCCCCATGTGAAGCGGCCGCGCCATTCGAACGCGGCTTGCCGTTACGGGCGGTCTTGGGACTTGCCGTTGTCGCCATAAATACAAGGTGCTCCGTGGTGGATGCGGCTGACTTCCTCATTGCCCGATTCGGTCAATGCCAAACTTGGGCTTGCCAGGTTTAGCAGGCGGACGCCCGGGGGAGAACCCAAAAATGCCGGGCACCCATGCTTGAGCGCGGCGAGCTTCTCCATTCCCAGGCGCTCGAGTTACTCGCTGACGCCAGCGGGCTTCTCGCATCCTCATTTGAGTTATCGGCGACCCTGCCGAGGGTGGCCGCTTTGTGCGTGGCTCGCCTGGCCGACTACTGCGCCATCGCGGGCCAGAGCGGCGAGGGCGAGGAGTTCTTCTATGAGGCCGACCAGGGCAAGAAACTCCGGCTGAAGCGGGGGCACCCGGTGCAAATCGAGCAGGGGCTGCGTTCCCGCGGCTTTGCAAACGTCCTCATCATTCCGTTGCCCGGCCGGCAGGGTACGGTCGGCGCATTTGCGCTGGCGGCGCGCGAGGCCGGAAAATTTGACGACGCGACGCGCAAGATCGCCGAAATACTCGGCCTCCAAATTGCCAATGCTCTGGACCAAGCTACGCTCTTCGAGCGGCAGCACCACGTGGCCGATCGTCTCCAGCGCGCCTTGTTGCCCGCGAGTTTCCCGCGCGTGCCGGGCGGACAGCTCGACGGCGCCTACCGGCCGGCCAGCGAGGAAGCCGAGGTCGGCGGCGATTGGTACGACGCGTTCGAGCTGCCCGACCATCGCATTGCGATTTCGATGGGCGACGTGGCCGGCCACGGCTTGGAGGCGGCAACGATTATGGGCGAAGTGCGCATCGCGTTGCGCGCCGCCGCCGTGGGCGAGCGATCCCCGGCTGCAGTGCTCGAGCAGATCAACAGCGTCACGAACCTGCGCGGCGGCATCGGAATGGTGACGGCGATCTTCGCCTATTACGATCCGGCCGGTCGCGAACTCACCTACGCCGTCGCCGGCCATCCGCCGCCCGCGCTAATCGTTGAAGGCGGCTTCGCCGGATACTTGCCCGGCGGTGGAGTTCCGCTCGGCATCGGCAATGCGATCGATACGCGCGACTGGACGATCACGCTGCCGCCTCGCAGTTGGGTTATCTTCTACACCGATGGCATGACCGAATATGGCCGCGACGTGATCGCGGGCGAAGAACGCTTGCTCGAAGCCGGCGTTCGCGCGTGCGAATCCGATCCGGAGAATCCGGCGATGGCGCTGCAGGAACGTATCTTCAACGAATCCGTGAACCGGGACGATGCTGCCGCGCTGGCGCTTTCATGTTTTGACGGACCGGTCCCCACGCGCATGGAGTTTTCGGCCGTCCCGATGACGGCTCCGATCGTGCGCGCGATGATACACCGGTTTTGCGACGAGCACAAACTTGCCGATGACCAACGCTTCGCACTGACGACCGCTATCGGCGAAGCGGTCGCCAATGCCGTCGAACACGCGTACCGCAACGACGACGACGGCCGTTTCGAAGTACGGTTGAGCGCGCAGAACGATTGCATCGCCGTCCAGGTTCAAGACCGCGGGCAGTGGCGAACCTTCGAGCGCCGCGACGACCGGGGCCGCGGCATGATCATGATGCACGAACTCATGGATCGTGTGCGCATCAACTCCACGCAGCACGGCACTTGCCTAAGCATGGTCCTGAATCTTTGAACAGGCGTATCCGCGCTGCGCGCTCCACGCCCCCCGCCGGCCTGAGCTGGACGAAGGGGGCCGGGGCCCCCGGCCTTCGGCCCATCTGCCCTTTTAACTGACTGAACGAAGAACTAGAGCGGCGTTAATGCCGCCGAAGCCGGATGAATTCGACATAACGACGCGCGCACGCGCCTCGACTTTCTCGCGGGAACAACGCACGGCGCATTCCTCGTCGAGCTGCTCGAGATTAACCGCGCCCGGAATCACGCCCTCGCGCATGCTCATCGCCGAGATCGCGATCTCCCACGCTCCCGTCGCACCGAGCGCGTGTCCGTGCTGGCCCTTCGTCGCGCTCACCGGAATTTCGGAGAGACGGTCGCCGAAAGTGCGTTCGAACGCCAGCGCTTCGGCGCGATCGCCGAGCCGCGTCGAGGAGCCGTGCGCGTTGATGCTCTCAACTTCGCCGGGCGAAACGCGCGCTTCGTCGAGCGCAAGCTGCATCGCGGTCGCAGTCTGCGCGCCGTCGGCTAACGGCGCGGACATGTGAAACGCGTCGTTGGACGTTCCAAAGCCCGCGATCTCCGCATAGATTGGAGCTCCGCGCCGCACGGCATCCTCGTAACGCTCGAGCACGAACATGCCGGCGCCTTCGGCCATTACGAAACCGTCGCGGCCCGCATCGAAGGGACGGCTTGCGGTAGCCGGATCGTCGTTTCGCGTCGACATCGCGCGTGCCACGGTGAATGCGCCGAACGTGAGCGGCGCTAACGGCGCCTCGACTCCGCCGGCTAAGGCAGCGCGTACGTCGCCGCGTTTCACCGCGCGAAACGCGTCGCCAATCGAGATCGCGCCGGCCGCGCACGAATCCGCGTTCGCAATCGTCGGACCGGTAATGCCAAACTCGATCGCGACGTTGCTGGCCGCCGCTCCACCGAACACCGAGAGCGTAAGCAGCGGCCGGACCGAACGAAGCCCCTCGCGTTGGAAAACCTCGATCTGTTCTTCTGCGAACGCCAGACCGCCCAGCGCCGAGCCTGTATAGACGCCGACTTCGGCGCTCTGACCGTCAACGGCGAAATGCGCGTCCTCAACGGCGAGCTTTGCAGCTGCAACCGCCAGCTGTGAAAACCGGTCGGTCCACTGCACGCGCCGCCTCACGAGATAGTCGGCTGGGTCGAAGTCGTCGATCTGTGCGGCGATGCGCGACGGGAATCCGTCGCAGTTGAAGCGCGTCAGCGGCGCGACCGCGACGCGGCCGGCCAGCAGATTCTCCCAGAATGCGCGCGTGCCGGTGCCCAGGGGCGTAATTACCCCCATCCCGGTAATGACGACGCGGTACGGCTCAGCCATCAGAACCTTCCGATAACGTCTTCATCCGGCGAAGCGTTCGCGTCGCGATGTGATCGATAAAGAGTTTTCCGACGATCCAGTCCATGGGGAACCGCAAATCCGAGCGGTGATCGATCGAGACGCGCGTTCCGCCGGCGACGGGCTCGAAGCGCCACTGCACGTCCATGCCCTTCGTCCAGCTGCTCAAATGGTGGAAACGAATCGACGGCGTTTGCGGATCGTTTCGCTGCTCCGCGCGCCAGCGCACCGGAATCCCGCTGCGCCGCGCCGCCATTTCGACAATCTGCCGGTCCGCGTTGCGTTCGAGAACGCGCACGAAACGGTAGTGCGGCAGATACTCCGGCCAACGTTCGGTATCGGATGCAAAGCGAAAGATGCGCTCCGGCGATGCGTTGATGACGATCTCGTTCCGCATCTCCATCACGCGACCAACTTTACGATGTTGCCGATTCGCAGTGCATCTTCGACCGGTCCGCAGCCGGCCAGCGCGTCGATCAGCGCCTGCGCGCGAGCCGGATCGCGTGCGAGATTGCGCGCCGCGCGTTTCGAGAGCAGCGGCGAACGGACGACCGTGCGGACGATCCGCGCGAGCCGTTCACGCTGCCGCATGTCGCGCGCGAGCGTCATTTCATAGTGTTGCAAGAGTTCGTTCGCTGCCGCGGGCGACTTCAGCGCACCTGCAACAGCTTGCGCGGCCGTCATCCCCGCGTGCAGCGCGAGGAAGACACCTTGTCCCGTAAACGGGTCGACGAAGCCGGCGGCGTCGCCGGCCAATAGCACGCGGCCGGCCGCCAATCCGCGAGTCGCATGAGCGAGGGGGCCCACGGCGATACGCTTACCGTCGAGTTGCATTTTTGAGAAACGCTCCGGGTTACCGCTCAAGCGCTCGGCACGCTGGCGGACGAAACGATCGACATCGTCTCTGCGGGCTGCAAGGTCATTTTCGCGCACGATCACCATAACGTTTGCGTGCGCCGCGTCGAATGGATTTACCGCAAAATAGCTGCTGCCCTCTACGAACATCTCGACGAAAGGCTCGAGATCCACAAAACCCGAGTAATGTCCGCCCAGTGCAAACCGCTGGACCCCGCGCTCCGCGATGGTCAATCCGCACTTCTTGGCAACGATCGAATGTGTACCATCCGCACCGATCGCCATGCGGGCGCGCACTTGCCGCACTTCGCCGTCCGGCTCGCGCACCGTGAGTGCTACGCAGGTTGCTTCTTGCACGACGTCTTCGACGCGCGCTTGCAGCAAGAGTGCTCCTTCGCTTATCGCCGATCGGAGCAGCGCGTCGTCCAGCTGCGCGCGCGGCAACGCCCAGCCCGCGCGCGAAAAGCGCAGTTCAGTCCGCACCCCATTGCCCGAGAGCCGGATGCCGTCCAAGCGCGCCGTCATCGGCGCGAGAACCGGTTCCATTCCCAACTCGCGCAAGAGCCCTACGGCGCCCGCGTTCAAGTATTCTCCACACGCTTTGGTGCGCGGAAATTGCGAGCGCTCGATCACTATCGTCCGGAGTCCGGCGCGCGCAAGCATCAGCGCGGCGCTCGAGCCGGCCGGACCCCCGCCCGCGATCGCCACGTCATACATCGGTCAGCACCATGCGATAGAACGGAGCAAGCCTCACGCGCGGATTGCGCCAGCCGGCATCGCGCGCCAGCTGCACGGCTTCCAGCGGCGTGTACGCGCGCAACACGGACAGCGGGGCATCGTGCCGGGTCAAACGGTTACGTGTAAAGAGTGCGGCCAATACCGACGTTCCGGCCCAAGCTATACGCGAGCGCCGCAAATCCGTAACCACCGGCGCCAGGCGCGCGACGCGACGCAGCTCGCGCAACAGCGCCGAAGCAACGTCCGGATCGCAATGATGCAGCGTCAGGTTGCACAACACGACGTCGAAGCTCGCGCCTTCAAAAGGAAGCACGCTGCCGTCTCCGCGCACGAAACTCATCGTGCCGTCGTCATGCGAATGGCGGCGCGCGATCTCGAGCACATCGGGATTAGCATCAAGGCACGTGACATGCAACCGTCGGCCGCGGCGCCGGGCGTCGCGCACCAAGGCGCGTCCGATATCCGCCGAGCCGCAGCCGACGTCCAAGATCGTTTCCGGTTCGAGTGAACGCAAGGCCGCGCGGACGGCGGTCAATCCGCCAAGAAAACGGTTCGCCCGTTCGATGTCGCGGAAATTCTCCTCGAGTTCGCCGATTGACTCGACGCGATCGTCGAGCAGTTCGCGTCCTGCTGCACGCAGCACGGACCCTACCTTCTACTTTTTAAAATACTCGGCGTTGATGGCCGTAAAGTTTTGCCATTTTTCGGGGACGTCCGAGTCTGCGAAAATCGCTTCGACCGGACACGCCGAAACGCAGGCGCCGCAGTCGATGCAGACCTCGGGATCGATGTAGAGCATCGTATCCTCGTCCGTGCCATGGATGCAGTCGACCGGACAAACGTCAATACAGGACTTGTCCTTTGTTCCTATGCAGGGCTCGGTAATGACGTAGGCCATAGAACCGTATTACGAAGGCGAAACCGTCCGGGCCTCCCCTTTCAGGGGACCGTCTCAGACGACCGTTCGCCGTCCTGAAAAGGCGCGCAGTATCAGCAAGAGTATCACCGCGCCGATCAGCGCGTAGATGAAACTCCAGAGCGTGTCCACGCTTCCGTGTCCGAAATACCGGTAGATAAAGCCGCCAATCAGCGCGCCCACGATGCCGACGACGATATCGGTCAGGATGCCGCCGCCGACTGCGCCGGGCACAAGCCACCGGGCAATAAGGCCCACGATAAACCCAAAAACAATCCAAACGATGATGGTCCACAGCATGAAACGAGTGTACCACGCTGAAGCAACCTAAACGAGCCACGGCTCGCCCCGCTCGATGCCGCCGCCCCGCGGCCGGGTCACGCGGAGCACCGCGGCGCGTTGGAGGGTGCATGATGATGAAAGCGCTTCTCGCCGCAGTTCTGTTTTGCGTTCCAATTCCGGTTTTGGCCGCCCAGCCGACGCTGATTTCCGTAACGGGACAAGGCCGCGCGACGGCCGCTCCGGACATGGCCACTATGAGTTTAACGATCACAACGAACGCAAGCAATGCTACGGCGGCCACATCGGACAACAACGCGATCTTCGCGCAACTCGAACAAAGAATGCACGCACTCGGAGTTGCCGAGCACGATATTCGCACTACGTACTACAATGTGACCTATAATCCGCGTCCGGAGGGAGTGCCTGCTCCAAATTACGGCGTTCAATACGGCTACGTCGTTTCACGCGGCGTGAGCGTTACGCTGCAGCGGACGGGCGTCGTCGGCAAAGCTGTCGATGCAGCTATTGCCGCCGGCGTCAATCACGTGGACGGCGTGAGCTTCGGGGTTTCCGACAACCACGCGCTATCGCTAAAAGCGCTTGGAGACGCAGTTACGCAAGCGCGCTCGCGCGCTCAAGCCATAGCCACCGCGGCCGGTTTGCGAATCGTGCGGATCCGTTCGATTCAAGAAGGCTACGCGCAAGTCTATCCGCAGCCGCAAGCGATGGCAATGTCGCGGCTCGCAGGCGTGCCCACGCAGATCGAGCCGTCGGACGTTTCGATGCAGGCAAGCGTCACAGTTACCTACGAGGCACAGCCCTAAGCGAAACCCCCCGCACTGCCGAAGGGTAGGAAGTGCAGATGACCGGCACGTGTGAACTCTGCGGCCTGCGACCGGCTAGCGTCCGCGAAGGCAAGAGCAATCTTTGCCCGCCCTGTGCGGCGCGCCGCCGCGCGACCAAAGCTGCGATTCCGCTGGCGGGCGCGGCCTTGACCGCCGCCGCGCTGGTGGCCGGCGGCGCTTTTCTGCTGGAAACCATGAGCCGCCGGGAGGGCGGTTCGGCTAACCCCAATCCGATCGAGGATTGGACGCGGCGCTTGCGCCCCGGTAACACCCCGACCCTGGCCGCATTTTCGCGCGACCTCACCGAGCTCGCGCGCTCGGGAAAACTCGATCCGGTAATCGGTCGCGACGACGAAGTCGAGCGCGTCATTTCCATTCTCGCGCGGCGCAGCAAGAATAATCCTGTGCTGGTGGGCGAGCCGGGCGTCGGTAAGACTGCGATCGTCGAAGGACTCGCGCAGCGTATCGTCGCCGGTAAGGTGCCCGCCGCGCTTCGGAGCAAACGCGTGCTCGCACTTTCGCTCGGCCCGTTGGTCGCCGGGACGAAGTATCGCGGCGAGTTCGAAGGCCGCGTCAAAAAGATCTTGGACGAAGTACGCAAGGCGTCACGCGACGTCATCCTCTTTATCGACGAACTGCACACGTTGGTCGGCGCCGGCGCGGCCGAAGGTTCGCTCGACTTGAGCTCGATGATCAAGCCCGAACTCGCGCGCGGCGATCTGCAGTGCATCGGCGCAACAACGTTCGACGAGTATCGCAAGTACATAGAGTCCGATGCCGCGCTCGAGCGGCGCTTTCAGCCCGTTATGGTCGAAGAGCCGACGATCGAGCAAACCGAACTGATCCTACGCGGCCTGCGCGAGCGCTACGCGACGCATCACGGCGTGCACATTCAGGACGACGCGGTCAAAGCTGCAGCGGCGCTTTCGGCGCGCTACATTGCCGATCGGTTCTTACCGGACAAAGCGATCGACTTAATGGACGAAGCCGCCGCGTCGGTTGCGCTCGGCAAACAAGACAAACCCGGCCGCGCGACCGTGACCGCCGCCGATGTTGCGGCGATCGTCACGAAGTGGACGGGGATTCCGCAGTCCACGCTCTCCGAGTCGCAGATCAACAATTTACTCTCGCTCGAGCCGGTGCTTTCCAAACGCGTGATCGGCCAGGAACAGGCCATCGCCGCCGTGAGCGAAGCGATCCGGCGCGCGCGCGCCGGCCTGCACGATCCGCGCAAGCCGCTAGGCAGCTTCCTATTCATGGGCGGGAGCGGCGTCGGCAAGACCGAGCTGGCCAAGGCACTGGCGGAGGCGCTGTTCGGGAGCGAATCCGCGCTGGTTCGCATCGACCTTTCGGAATTCACCGAGGCGCATACCGTTTCGCGGCTCCTCGGCGCGCCGCCCGGATACCAGGGCCACGACGAACCCGCGCAACTCACCGAACCCGTGCGTCGCCGGCCGTACTGCGTGGTGCTCTTCGACGAGTTGGAAAAAGCGCACCCGGACGTGGCGGCCATTCTTCTACAAATTCTCGACGACGGCCGCGTAACGGACGCCAAAGGCCGCACCATCGATTTCCGTCACGCGCTGATTATCATGACGACGAATCTGTCGGACGACGAGTTGCCGGTTGCATTCCGCCCGGAGTTTTTGAATCGCATCGACGACATCGTGCACTTCAACACGCTGGGCATGGAGCATATCGAGCAGATCGTCGCAATTCACGTCGAGTCGCTTGCGGAGAGGCTCGGCGCGCGCGACGTCAGTCTGCAACTCTCGCCCGAGGCGCGATCCTTTTTGGCGCGCGAGGCGATGAGCGCGGGCAGCGGGGCTCGGTACGTTCACCGCATCGTCGCGCGCCACGTCAGCACGCCGCTGTCGTCGGCGATCCTTCGGGGCGAGCTACCGAGCGGGTCAGCCGCCGACGTTACGTTCGACGGCGGCGCTTTGGTCGTGCGCGCCGCGTAGGCGACGATCTTCCGCTAGCCACACGTCATCGATCTCGAGACGGGACTCGCCGGGCGGATAGCTGCCGTCCGGGTGGCGCCGATCGTACGCGCGCGAGCGCGCCACGAGATATTCAAAGTTGTCGTAGACAACATGCCCGCGAGTGCGCCGGCGAATGGCAATGACCTGGCTTAACAAGCCCCAGTACTGCTCAGGCGTACTGTTGTCGAAATAGAGTTCTTCCGGCATCAGCCCGTTTTTTACGATGGAACCCAGCCGTTCGTAATAGTCGAGGACGCGCAGCTCTTTATGAACTTTTCGGTCGACTCGGGGCATTTCCAGTTCGCGCCTGAACTCCGGGTCGCGTAACCGCCCTTCGAGCTCGTGGCTCACAAACTCAAGCGATTCATGCAGAACCGGTTCGTACGGCAGACTTAGGATGGCCAGCAGTCCTTGCAGCTGGTTGCTCACGCGCAAGTGCCGGAGCTGAATCAGGGCGGCGATGGCGGTGGCGGCGATGACGAGAAACGTTCCCACCGCCGCCGCGGTGCTGAGCGTCTCTAACGTCATAGAATGCTGAGCACGTTACGAAGGATCTCGTTTCTCGGCATCTCACCCGCCACAATCTTGCGAATGACGCCGTCGCGCCCGATGAACACGTGCACCGGTAGCCCATTGATCAGATACTGCGCTTGCAGCGTGCCGCTATCGACTACTGCCGGGTAGACGAGGTGAAACTGCCGGCGGAACGACTCCGCGAGCTTCGCGTTTTCAAGCTCGTCGATGCCGACGACTTGCAACCCGCGCGAGGCGTACTGTTTCTGCAGCGAATTTATATACGGCGCCTCGTCTTTGCACGGCGGACACCAGGTCGCGAAAAAATTGAGATAGACCGGCTTCCCGCGCAGCGACGAAAGCGTCAACGTCCCACCGGTTGACGTCGGTTGCGTCCAATCGGGTGCCGGCTTTGCGGCTTGCGCGAGTTGTTTGCCGCTGTTGCTCGCGCAACCGGCGAGGATTAGAACAGCGCAACCGAGGCCGATCGAGAATTTCATCATTATGGTTTTAGCAAGGCTTCTGCAATCGCAAGCGGCACGCCCTTGGCGGTAAGGTCGCTGGGAACCATCGCGCCGCCGCCGCCCATGACTTCTTTCCAACCGTGCGGGGTCTTCTTGTAAAAGTTCTGGCCGCCGCCCCAACCGCGCCATTCCATGATCGCGTAGCCATCAATCACGCGAACAAACGGGATCGTTTCGGGGAAACGCGCCGCGTGCGCGCGGACCGCTTCGACGTCGGCGGTTGGCCCAATATCGCGCCCATTGCGGGCGCTTCCAGGAACGGCGAATGGGCTGTTGCCGGTGCTCAGATCGATGACTTGCCAGCCGAAAGAAAACTTTTGCACAAGCAGATAACCGCTGGCCGGCGAGCTTTCGATGACCGCGCCCGTAAAGTGAACGACTGCGTAACGTGCGGTCGCGGCTGTAACGTGGACACTAGGATGTGTGTGAGACAGGCGCGGCTGCAAAAAGAGCAGCGCGGCGGCTTGCGGAGTCTGCGGCGCCGAGACCAACGCCGCCAGAATCAACGTTGCAATCATCCGTATGCCGGATATGGGACGGCTTTAGCGTCGTCCTGCATTTGCGCGAGCAAGTCATCCGCGTTTTCGAATTTCCGTTGGTCGCGGACGAACCGCAAATCGCGCAAAATGAGCTCTTGGCCGTAAATCGTGTCGTGGAAATCGCGCAGCCAAGCCTCGACCGTTCGCGCTTTCCCGTTAAAGGTTGGATTTGTGCCGATCGAAACCAGGGCGGCGTGGTCACGCCCCTCGTGCCGTGCAATTCCGGCATAAACGCCGTCCTTCGGCAGCATCTTCTGCGGAACGCGAATGTTGGCGGTCGGAAATCCCAAGTCGTGACCGCGGCCGGCGCCGACTTCCACGCTTCCGCGAAGTTCGTAGGCATGCCCGAGCAAATCGTCTGCGCCCGCGATATCGCCGTTTGCGATGAGCTCGCGAATGCGCGTGCTGGAAATGCGTTCCCCGTTTTCGTCAGCCGTGTTTTCGACCGCAGCGAACGCGACGCCGGCGGACCCAAAGACATCCGCCATCAAGCCGACGTCACCCGCGCGCGCCTTTCCGAAGCGGAACGTTTTCCCGACCACCACGCCCTGCGCTCCTAGATCGCGAATCAGCGTATCGCGCAAGAACTGTTCGGGGGTTTGCGTCGCTATCGCGGCATCGAATGGAATGAAAAAGCACTCTTCGTAGCCCGCGCGCGCGAAAAGGTCGATGCGCTCTTCAGACGTTGTAATCAACGGCGGCTCCGAGCCCGGGCGCAGAAATGCCGACGGATGTTCTGCGAAGGTCAAGACGGCAGTACTCCAACCGGGTTTGCGCAAGCGGCGAGCTTGCCGCGCGATGTCGTGATGGCCGCGATGCATTCCATCGAAAAACCCGATCGCTAATACGAGCGGAGTGTCGTCGGAACGCTTGAGCGCGTAGCGTACTTTCAAAGAAACACTTTGCGTGGGGCGAGTAGGGCGCCGTGCGTTTCGCCGACGCCGACGAGCATCCGCGACGCGTCGCGCACGAAGACATGCTTGGCCGGCGCTCCCGCCGGCAGCGGCACCATGCGGCCCGCGCGAAAGTCGGCCGAATGACGCAAATCCAAAACGATCGTCGGAAACGGAATGATCGATTCCGGCGCGATGAGCGCCTCGCTCGGATGGTCGGCAATTTGTTCGAGCGTGCGGCTCTCCTGAAGCAGAAATGCGCCCGAGCCCTCACGCACCAGCGCGCCCATGTGCGCGGGCACACCGATAGCGGCGCCTAAATCTTCACAGAGCGTGCGTACGTAGGTCCCTTCGCTGCACGCGATCCGCAGGCGCGCGGCCGCGGCGTCGGATCCAAGCAATGTTAATCCATAAATCGTCACGGAGCGCGCTTTGCGCTCGACGGACTTACCTTCACGCGCGAGCTCGTACAGCCGTTTGCCTTCATGATGCAGCGCGCTGTGCATCGGCGGCACCTGCTCGATTCTTCCGATGAAGTCCGGCAAAACGTTCTCGAGGCGCTTAACCCAATCGGGCGGAAGCGGTGCTTCGTTTATCGTCTCGCCGTGAGCGTCGCCGGTCGAGGTCGCCTTCCCCGGAACCAGCGTGCAAACGTAAGCTTTGCGCTGGTCGGTGAGCAACGGAATTAAGCGGGTAGCTTTACCGATCGCGATCGGCAGCACGCCGGCGGCCTGCGGATCGAGCGTTCCTAAATGTCCGGCCGCGATGCTGCGATCTCGCCCATACAAACCGTAGATGCGCCGGATGCGCGCCACAACGTTCGCCGACGTCGGCCCCGCGGGCTTAAAGACGTTGACGAAGCCTATCACAAGGGCTCCTAAAGGCCCTCGGCGACCAGCGCCTCGTCCACCACCGCAATCGCATCTTTCAGCGAGCCGACAAACGTGAGCCCGGAAGCGCGAAAGTGTCCGCCGCCGCCCAGGCGCGATGCGGCAGCCTGCACGTTGATCCGGCCGTTGCTGCGCAAACTCACCCGAATCTCGCCGTCGTACGCTTTGAACAGTGCCGCGACGTCTACGCCTTCGATCGAGCGCAGATGTCCCACGATCTCTTCGGTGTCTTCCCCGTCGGCGTGACAATCGGCAAGCATTGCGTCGTCGACGAACGACCATACATACCGGCCGTCATGCGCCATCCTGGCTTCATCAAGCGCGCGTCCCAGCAGTTTCAACGCCGAAAAACGCTTGTTCGCAAAAATCTCCTCGGTGATCTGATCCTTGTCCGCGCCCGCACCGATCAACTCCGCCGAAAGCAGCAGCACCTCCGGCGTGGTGTTGCTGTGCATGAAGCCGCCCGTGTCGGTCATGATCGTCGTCAGCAAGCAGGTCGCGATCTCCGGCGTGATCGGTGCGTTCAATGCGCGCAGCAAATGCATCACGCACGTTCCCGTCGAGCACTCGTGCGGCAGCACGTAATTCAGCGCCCCGAAATGCGAGTTACCGAGGTGGTGATCGATGTCGAGCACGTTCTCGCGCGCCAATTTCGGCAGTGACTCGCCCGCGCGTGCCGTATCGCTCATGTCGCAAAAAACCCACAGGGCATCGGCCGGAAGATCGGCCGGAACGGCGCTGCTCACGAATTCAGAGTCGGCGAGAAACCGCAGATTGCGCGGCACTGAATCCTCTTGAAAATAATGTACGCGCTTTCCCAGCCGTTTGAGCGCCAGTCCGAGCGCCAGTCCGGCTCCGAGCGTGTCGCCGTCGGGCTTGACGTGGCTCACCATCACGAACGCATCGCGTTTGCGAAGTTCCGCGGCGACTTCGTCGGTGGTCGACGCGACCGGCTTTTCGCCGATCACTACGACGCGCCTCGAGTATCTTCGCGCAGCGTCTTGGCGAGCGCGATCGCCCGTTCGGTCGTGCGGTCCTCAACGAACGTCAGCGCAGGCGTATGCCGGAGAGCGATTTGATGCCCCAGCTCGCCGCGCAGAAAACCGGCGGCGCCGGCCAGCGCATCCATCGTCTGGCGCGCCACGTGGCGGTCGCCGATGATCGAAACGAAGACCTTGGCATGCTGCAGGTCGTGCGAGATCTCCACGTGGGTCACCGTGGTGAAACCCAAGCGCGGGTCCTTCAACTCCTGCGTGATCAGCGTGCCGAGAACGCGCTGCATCTCGTGATCGATGCGTTGTAACCGCTGCTTGTTCATGCCGGCGTCAATTCCGCGGCGACGGTCTCGATCGCGTACGCTTCGATCACGTCGCCGACTTTAAGATCCTGATAGCGCGCAATTTGGATACCGCATTCGAAGCCTTCGGCAACTTCGCGCGCGTCGTCTTTGAAGCGGCGCAGCGACTCGATCTCGCCGTCGAAGATCACCGCGCTGTCGCGAAGCACGCGTACCTTGGCGTTGCGCTGGATCTTGCCGTCTTTGACGTAACAACCGGCGATCGTCCCGACCTTGCTGACTTTGAAGATCTCGCGCACTTCGGCGTGACCGAGCGTTACCTCGCGCTTCACCGGCGCGAGCATGCCGCGCATGGCCTTCTTCAGATCGTCTTCGACTTCGTAGATCACCTGATAGAAGCGCAGGTCAACGCCTTCGTTTTCGGCCAGCCGCTTCGCCGTTTCGTCCGGACGTACGTTGAAGCCGATGAGCACGCCGTTTGACGCGCTCGCGAGATTGACGTCGTTGGGCGTCACCGCGCCGACGCCGCCGTGAATGACGCGAATGTCCACCTCTTCGGTGGAGAGCGATTCCATGCGGGCGCGCAGCGCTTCGACCGAACCCTGTGCGTCGGCTTTGATAATGAGATTGAGGGTTTTCTTGCCCTCGGCCGGCATCGACATGAACGTCTCGAGCGAGACTTTCTGTCCGCCGGCAGCTTCGATGCGCACGTCGCGACGGCGCGTCTTGCGTTTGTCCGCAGCTTCGCGCGCAACGCGTTCGTCACTGACGACCATCAGCGCGTCGCCGGCCGACGGCACGTCTTGCAAGCCCATCACCTCGACGGGAATTGACGGCCCGGCTTTCTTCACTTGTTTGCCGTTGTCGTCGACCAGCGCGCGGATCTTTCCGAACGTGCCGCCCGCGACCACGATGTCGCCGACGCGCAGCGTTCCGTTTTGCACGAGAACCGTTGCGACCGCACCGCGTCCGCGATCCAGGCGCGCTTCGATCACCGCGCCGGAAGCGCGGCGATTCTTGTTGGCCTGCAGATTGCGGATGTCGGCTTCCAACAGCACTGTTTCCAGCAACTTATCGATGCCGTCTCCCGTGCGCGCTGAAACCGGAACCATTTCGATCGTGCCGCCCCAGTCGACGGCTTGCAGGCCTTCCTCGGAAAGCTGCTGCTTCACGCGTTCGGGCTGCGCCTCGGGTTTGTCCATCTTGTTCATGGCGACGACGATTGGAACGCCGGCTGCCTTGATATGGGCGATCGCCTCTTTGGTTTGCGGCATGACGCCGTCGTCCGCGGCCACGACGAGCACGGCAACGTCGGTTACCTTCGCGCCGCGCGCGCGCATCTCGGTGAATGCTTCGTGACCGGGCGTATCGATGAAGGTGATCTTGCGATCGTTTCTTTCCACCGTGTACGCGCCGATGCGCTGCGTGATGCCGCCCGCTTCGCCGCCGGCGACATTCGCGCTGCGAATTTTATCCAACAGCGACGTCTTGCCGTGATCGACGTGTCCGAGCACCGTCACCACAGGCGGGCGCGGACTGAGCATTTCGGGTTTGTCTTCCTCTTGCTCGACGGTGACTTCTTCGCCGGCCTCTTTGACGACGGCGTTAAAGCCGAACTTCTTGGCAACCGCGCTGGCAACGTCGCTGGGAATGTTTTGATTGATCGTTGCCATCGTGCCCATCTTGATGAGCTCGCCGATAACGTCTTTGGCCGGAACGATCATGGACGTCGCCAGCTCTTGCACTGTGAGCAGATCGGGAATTTCGATCGTCTCGAGTTTCGCCGGCGGCGGCGCCGCGACGACTTCAGGACGCTTCTTGCGCGTGCGCTCTTTTTCGAGCAGCAGCTCTTTCTCGCGATCTTTCTTGCTGAGCTTCTCCTCGTGCACGCGCACGCGATCGCCCGGACGCCCGCCCGAACTCGGCGCGGGTCCTTCGGTAACCGACGGGATGCCGGGACGGAACGGCCGCGGCGGCGTTAGCGGACGGAACGGTCCGTTGCCCTGCGGACGACGCTGCGGCGCAGCTTGAATCAAACGGCCGGGTTGCGGAACGCGCGGCGCCGGGGACGCGGATGCCGACGTAGTCGGCGGCGGCGGAGCGGGGCGCGCGGCGCCGTCGCCCGCGCGCGGAGCAACCGGTTTTACAGCCGGACGGCGCGTGGTCGTTACGGGCTTGAGCGTTGGAACGGGTTCAGGCTCGACCGCCGGGGCGGCGGGAGCTTCGGCCTTGGCCACGCGCTTGGGAGCGGCCGCTTTCGGCGGTGCCGCGGGCGCAGCGGCCTTGGCCTTGGGCGCAGGTTTGGCTAAGACTTTGCGGACCAGATCCGCCATCTGGTCGGGAACGACGCTGAGTTGATTTTTCGCTTCGAAGACGCCGCCCAAGCGCTCATTAAAGAGGGTGATCAGCTCTTTCGAAGTGAGTCCAACCTCTTTTGCGAGTTCGAATATCCGAACTTTTCCGGTAGCCAAAGTCTGCCTTTCACGTCGCAGGCGTAAGTGTGCCTCGGAAGCCGAGCCGAGGACGCCTGCGCCGTCCTCAGGTCATGCTACGCTCCTTGGCGGCGCGCCCGGCGCGCCTAATCATGGTGGTTATGCATCATCATTTCACACAGCTTGAACCTTGCTGTAACCCACCTTCGGCGGCCGCAGCTGCAAGCCCCGGAAAGCGGCGGTTCTTCTCGGCCCGCTGCACGCAGCCCGCGGAGGAGCAGAGATAGACGCCCCGGCCGGGGAGGCGCTTGGCATCGTCGGCCAGCCACTCCCGGGCCCCACCGCGCACGAACCGGCGCATCGAGGCCTGGGGACGGCGCTCACGGCACCCCGCACACTGGCGTACAACCTCTCTAGCCTTCGCCGTCATCGGTCGTCAGCCGCTCGCGCTTGAACTCCTCAAGTTTGCGGATCAGATCTTCGTCCAGCACGGGCGCTGCCTCGCCCTCTTCGGCTTCGACCGTCTCCTCGGCGGCCGGCGCGGCTTGCCGTTCCGCGCGTTCGGCCAAGTAGCGCTCGCGGGCTTCGGCGGCTTCGGTTTCGCTGGTAATGTCCAGACGCCAGCCCGTCATCTGCGCGGCCAGGCGAACGTTCTGGCCTTCTTTTCCGATTGCCAGCGAGAGTTGATAGTCGGGCACGATCACGAGCGCGACGCCGTCGTCTTCGAACAGCTCGACGCTGAGCACTTTGGCCGGCGCCAGGGCATTCATGATGAGCGTGGCCTGATCCGGATCCCATTTGATCACGTCGACCTTCTCGCCGCGCAGCTCGTCAGAGACGTTTGCGATGCGGCTCGATTTCGGTCCCAGGACTGCACCGATCGGATCGACCTCCGCGCGCACGCTGCGGACCGCGACCTTCGTGCGGCTGCCGGGTTCGCGCGCAATCGCCATAATCTCGACCGTACCGTCCTCGACTTCGGGCACGTTGAACTCGAGCAGACGCTGCACGAGCCCTTCGGCCGAACGCGATAGAATAACGCTCGGGCCTTTCGGCGATTTACGAACATCTAAAACGTACGCGCGGATGAAGTCGTTGATGCGGAAGTTTTCGCGCGGCACTTGTTCGGAGAGCGGCAGCATTGCCTCGTCCTTGCCGTCGAGCAGCACGTACATGTTGCGCTGTTCGAAGCGCTGCACCGTACCCGTCACGATGTCATTCAGCTTGGCGGCATATTTATTGTAGACCGTGTCGCGCTCGGCTTCACGGATACGCTGAACGATGACCTGTTTGGCCGTCTGTGCGGCGATGCGGCCGAAGTCTTTGGGCGTCACCTCTTCGTCGAAATAGTCGCCGGGTTCGTATTGCGGACCGGCCTCCTTCGGCGTAAGTTCCAACTTCGGATCGGTGACTTCCGTCGCGACGATCCGCCGGTGAAAGACTTTGTACTCGCCGGTTTGGCGGTCGACGGAAACGATCGCGTTGGCTTCGCTTCCAAAATGCCGCTTGTAGGCGGTCAGCAGCGCAGCTTCCAGCGCCTCGATCAACATCTCGAACGGAATATTGCGTTCCCGCGAGATGTATTGGAGGACGTCGATAAGGCGTTCTTCGGTCATTTGTTCAGGCATGCAGTTTTCGTTTTTCCTTAGCGCGTTTGAAATCGGCGCGCACGTCGTATTCCAGGTTGGCAGATTTGATCGTCGCTAACGGAAGCGGCAATTCGCCGTTTTCCGTTTCCAAAATAACCGCGGTGCCCCGGACGCCGCGCAGCACGCCGCGATGCGTCTTGCCTCCGCGCACGAGCAGCGACGTGACGATCTTTACGTCGCGGCCCGAGAAGCGTTCGTAGTCTCCCGGTTTGGTCAGCGGGCGGTCGAGCCCGGCCGACTCCACTTCGAGCGTGTAGGGTTGGTCGTATGCGTTCAAGCGCGCGTTGATCGCGGCCGCGATTCGCTCGCACGTCCGCACGTCGACGCCACCCTCCCGGTCGATCGTCACGCTCAGCACGCTCTTGTTTCCGCTGCCGTGCGTTCCGTGGTGCACGATCTCCACGCCCGCAAAACGCTCGTCGCGCGCGATCTCCGTGACCGCGTGCTCGAATTCGCCGGCAAGTGACCTTTCCACCAAAACCCCCGTAGAACAACGAAGCGCGGGACCTGCCCACGCTCATGACGACCTACCATCGCCTAGCATACCGGAAAAAGGCGACGGGCCGCAACCCCAGTGGGTCCGGCCCCTCGCTTCTGTTACCTACCTCTGGTTACGCGTTTACGAGCACGCTCTTTGTCCGGTTTACGTCCGGCTGCCGCTGGGCGCTCGTCTAGCGCTCCTAAATCCGGCGTGCTCCGCGGGCTCTGTGGCCCGGTGGATCTTGCGGTTCCAACCGCCCTCCTGTTCTTTTGTCTCGTTGAGACAGCTCTGATTTTACGCCCCCTAAAGTTGACTTTCAATAAGCAAGCTGTGGACAAGTTCGGGGGGTATCCGAGGTGGGATTCGATCCGAGAAATGCGTCCGAGCGCCCGAATAAAAGTGAGTCGGGGTTCTTTATAACTTCTCGGATCGAACCCCACCTCGGCTCCCCCACTCTCGAGTCTGCGCTTGCCTATTAAATCTCGACTTTAAGGGGCGTAATTGGGGTGGGACTTACGGTGGGGGCGGACTGGGTGGAATGAATGGCTCGAGGTGGCCGTTGCACGGAAACGTCGTGTCCGGCTCGACGATCCACATTTGATTGCCGGCTTCAGGCGTGCGAACCACCCAGCCCGTGCAGAGTGTGACCGGGCCGGCGTGTCTCACCGACGTCACGTACATCTTGACGAAGCGTTCTTCCGGCGCCGAACCTCCGGGCCAGAGCTTCCATCTTTGGCCGCCGACATTTTCCGTGTACGTAAACTTCACGAGCGCGAGAATAGCGGGCGGCGGCGTCGGCTCAGTGGGTTTGGCTCTGCCGATGTCGCCTTGATAGCGGCGCGGCGTCGCAACCGCGTACGGTCCCGGCGACGGTAAGAGATTCTGCAGCCGGCGATTGAGGCTGCCGCCGTTCACCGGCTTGCGCACGGGAGCCGCTACAACCGGGCGCGGCGTTGCCGGAACCGTTTGGATCGGTTTGACGGGAGCGTTGACTTTGGTGCGGCCGACAGCTTTGGGACCGGGCGAGCCAATCGCCTTGGGGCCGGGGCTCGCTGCGCCGCCGTGCTGCGTCGACGGCGCCGGCAGGCGCGTTGGTCCGGGGCTCGGCACACCCGGCGTCGGCTTGTTGATCTTCACCTGCGAAGACAACCCAGGCGTGACGACGGCCTGCGGTTTTACTTCTGCAATCAGCGGCGCAAACGTGGCGGCCGGCGCTTTGGGTTGTGCCACTTTGGGAACAGGACGCGCGGTCGGCGCGGCCGTTGGAGCCTGGGTTGGCGGCGCCGTAGGCGGAGCGCGTACGGTTGCCGCTACCACCCTGGCCGGCACGGTGGTCGGGACGGCCGCGACGATAGGCATCGGCGTTAGACTGATCTCCGGCTGCGTCGGCTGCGGATTCGGTGCGGCGGAGGCCTGAGGCGCGGGAGTCGGATTCGGCGCGGCAGTCGGCGCGAATTTGGCCAGCTCGTGATGGATCACCGGATGCGGCGGGGCCGATCGCGGCTGCGCTGCGGGTTGCTGCGGGGCGACGCGCGCATGAGGCACGGGCGGGGCTGCGTGCGGCACCGCGACGGCGACAGTCTTGGGCACGGCCTGCGTCGTTACGGTGACGATTTGAGCGCCCTGAACCGACTCCGATGAAGCCTGCTCCGACGACGAAGTCGCCAGCGAGAACAAGAGCAGCGCCAACAGGGCATGCAAAATCAGCGAGGCGACAAAACTGGTCGTCAGGCGCTGCGAGTAACGGCGGTCGTTCACGTCTCGCGGCCGCAAGATTCAAACTTATGCGATGCCGCCAACGCAGGAGCCTCCAAGCAGGGACGCGCAACCGCCGTACTTCCGATGGAAACGATCCAAAAACGAACGAAGATCGTTGCGACGATCGGGCCCGCATCCAGCAATCCTGAGATCATTCGATCGCTCGTGCTGTCCGGCGCGAACGTCTTCCGCTTGAATTTCTCGCACGGCGAACCGGCCGAGCACGGCAAGACCATTGACGACATTCGAAAAATTGCGGACGAGCTCGATACGCACATCGCGATTTTGCAAGACCTGCCCGGACCCAAAGTACGAACAGGCAAACTTTCAGGCGATGCGAGCTCGGCGCATCTGGAACGCGGCGCCCGGTTTACATTAACGACCGAAGACGTGCCTGGCGACGCGCAACGCGTCTCGGTGTCGTATCGCCATCTCCCGGCCGATGTCGAAGTCGATCGGCGCATCTATTTGCAAGACGGCGCAATCGTGCTGCGCATACTGGACAAAAGCGCCACGGAGATTCATGCGACGGTGGAGGTCGGCGGCGATCTGCGGCCCTCGCAAGGAATCAACTATCCCGACGGTTCGCTGAATCTGTCGGCTGTTTCCGAACGGGACCTGGAGTTTCTGGCATTTGGACTTGAACGCGATGTTGACTACGTCGCGGTGTCGTTCGTTCGGTCTGCCGAAGACGTCGCGCGTGTCAAAGCCTTCATCGGCCAACTGAAAAAGACGACCCGCGTGCTCGCCAAGATCGAAAAGCACGAAGCTCTGGAAGACATCGAAAACATCATCACGCACGCCGACGGTATCATGGTCGCGCGCGGCGATCTCGGGATCGAGATTCCGCTGGAGCGAGTACCGCTCGTTCAAAAGGATCTCATCGCGCGCTGCAACCGGGCCAGCAAACCGGTCGTGACCGCAACGCAGATGCTCGAATCCATGACGACGAGTCCGCGTCCGACGCGAGCCGAAACAACCGACGTCGCCAACGCGATTTTGGACGGCACCGACGCCGTGATGCTGTCAGGCGAAACAGCGATTGGGGCCTATCCGACCGAAGCCGTGCGCGTGATGGCGCAGATCGCGCACGAGGTTGAAAAAGCATACCCGCACGAGACGCTGCAGCTGCGCCGCTTGGAAGGCGTGACGCCCGACATCGCGACCTCGATTGCCGAGGCGGCGACGCGCGCCAGCGCCGAGTTGAAGTTAGACTATATCGTGACGGGCACAACGACCGGCAATGCCGCGCACCACATTTCAGCGTTCCGCCCCAAGGCGCGCATTATCGCGCTCACGCCGCTACCCGAGGTTGCGCGACGGCTCGCGCTCTTATGGGGAATCGAGTCGCTGGTAATCGAGCGCTACTCCTCGATCGACGTGCTGCTGCACATCATGGAGCAGCGTATGGCTTCGGAAGGCCTTGTCGAGAGCGGCGATTGCGTCGCTTTCACGACCGGCATGCCGGTCGGCGCAGGCGGCACGAACCTGCTAAAAATCCACCAAATTCCCTAAGGCTTTGTCATCGTGAGGTATCGAACGACCGCGAGCGAACGCGAGCGGCCCTGAGGTAACGAAGGGTTAGTGCGTACCCGAGTCTACAGCGAAGTTGCTATAAAGTGCGGTAACATCCGCGGACATGCTCGGGATGCGCACGGCGGCATCTTGTTCGGAAACCACTTCACGCGCCGCGACCGTACCATACTTTTGCGTCATCGTGATCGTGCCGCCGTCGAAGCGCGTCCAGACCGCTTTGTCGATATGGGCTTTGGACATGTCCACGGTGATGTCGAGCGTTTTCACCTGACGGTGCACTTTCGGCGATAACCGAACGACGGGATCGACCCCAGGTGCTGGCGCCACGAGCAGCGACACATCATACCGCGCCGGCCAGCCCTTCGGATCGGCGAGATCCGCTTCGAGACCGCTCAACTGATCGAGTGCTTTTGGCGCATCGCGAAAAACGAACTGATAGAATCCTGGATGCTTGTAGACTTCGCTGCCGCTAACCGTCCGGGAGATCCACGGAAAATAGCGCATGTGAAGATGCAGCTGCACGTCGGCGGTGTACTGACTCGGCGCCGCGGGATTGGATGCGAGCCGCTGAAGAATCGAGCCCAGCTGGCCGTTAGGCAGAGAGCCGGCTGCTTGCAAGCTTACCGGCGAAAAGGCGAGCGCAACCAGCAGCACCGCCGCGATGATCCGGAATAAGCGCACATCCGCTTGCATCGCAAGACAAGTGTACCCGCGTTTTCTCATACCTATCCGAAGAACGCGTGAGAACTATCCTAAGGTTTGATTAGAACCTTGGCGCCGCTTGCTCGCTCGTTTGTGCTTCGGTCACGTCGCGATAGCAGCGCGCCGTTCTCCGGTTTGGCGCAATAACGTCCGCGCGTGCTTTAGCGCGGCATCGTGCGTCTCGCCCGAAAGCATGCGCGCGACTTCGCCGGCGCGCTCGGCGTCGCTGTCAATCCGGCGCACCGCGATAGTCGTTCCCGAGCGCGATTCGCTCTTTTCGAGGACGTAATGCTCGTCGGCCCACGCGGCAATTTGCGCGAGATGCGTAACGCACATCACTTGGGCTTCACGCGCGAGTCTCCCCAGGCGAACGCCGACAGCCGTAGCCGTTGCGCCGCCGATTCCAAGATCGATCTCATCGAAGACGAGCGCCGTTTTTCCGCGCTTGCCCGCCAAAACGACAATCAGAGCCAGGAGTACGCGCGAGAGCTCGCCGCCGGAAGCGACGCGCGCCAGCGGACGTTCTTCTTCGCCTTTGTTCGCGGCGAACACGAATTCGGCACGCTCTGCGCCGGTCGCGCCGACCTCGCTCAGCGTTTCAAACTCCACGCCGAAGCGGCCGGACGGCAGCGCGAGGTCCTGTAGTTCCTTTTCGACAGCCTTGCGCAACCGGTCGGCGGCTGCGCGGCGCAATTTTGTGAGACCGGCGGCGGCCGCATGCAACTCGGCGCTTGCGCTTTTGAGTTCTTGCTGCAACTGCGCTTTACGTTCGTCCACGTTCGCGAAAAGATCAACGTCATTGCGAAACTCATCCGCGGAGCTCAGCACGGTCTCGAGCGAGCCGCCGTACTTACGCTTGAGCGTGTCGAGGATGTCGAGTCGCGCGTTGATCGTCTCCAATTCCGCCGGCTCGAACTCCGTCGCGTCAAGTTCCCGCGCGATGCGGACCGCCAGATCGTTGACTTCACTCTGCAGCGCGCCCGCACTTTGCGCCATCTCCGCTAAACCGCCGCCCAAATCGCGCAATTGCTGCAAGGCCGCGCCCGCGGCGCCAAGCGCAGCCGACGCCGAGGCTTCTTCACCCGCCAGAGCATCATGCGCTCCCCGCAGCGCCAACGCGATCTTCTCGACGTTATCCAAGTACCGCCGCCGCTCACTCAAGCGATCGTCTTCGCCGGCGGCCGGTGCAGCAGCGTCGATCTCTTCGAGAGCGTACTTTGCAAACGCGTGGCGCTCTTGCGCGCGCCGCTCTCCCTCGCCGAGTTCGCGCAGCTTGTCCGTAAGCTCGACGGCGCGCCCGTGCAACGCCGCCACTTTTTCGCGATCGCGCAACACGGCGTCGCCGCCGAAGCGATCGAGCAGTTCCAAATGATAACCCGCCGCGAGCAAGCGCTGCGCTTCGTGCTGGCCCACGATGTCAACGAGTTCGGCGGCGAGATCTCGTACGTAGCCGGCGGTCGTCGGACGCCCGTTGAGCCGCAGCACCGACTTTCCGGCCTCGCTCAGTTCGCGCGAAATCGTCGCATCCTCATCCGGATCGAAATCGAAGCCGTCGGCGCAGAGCCGATCGCGCAGTCGCTTGTTCGCTTCGAACTCGAGCGTGACCATTGCTTTGGCGCAGCCGCGACGCACAACGTCGGTACCTGCGCGTTCACCCAACACAAACGCAATCGAGCCGAGCACCATGGTCTTGCCGGAACCCGTTTCGCCGGTGAACATGGTCGAGCCGGAAGCGAACTCGATATCGGCCGCAGCGATCAGTTCGTAGTCGGCGATCGTGAGCCGGCGTAACATGCGACTCTTAGACTCGCCGGCGGTCTTTAATTGAAACGCCCCAGCGCATCTTATCTTCAAGCCGCTCGAAGAACCTCAACCGTTCCGGCCGCGCGAAGCGCACCTTTTTGGGATGGCGTTCAATAAAGACCGACGCGCCCGGCGCAACCTCGCTGACCGCATCGCCGTCGCATTCGAGCTGCGCGCGCACGATCTCGGAGTCACAACTGATGTGAACGCGCGAAGTCGCCGGCACGATGAGTGGACGAGAAAAGAGTGTGTGCGGCAGCAGCGGTACGATGCCGAACGCTTCCACCCGCGGCGAGATAATCGATCCGCCGGCGGAAAGGAAGTATGCGGTTGAACCGGTCGGCGTGGCGATGCAAATGCCGTCGGCGGGAATTTGGCCGGCCTGTTCGTCGTCCAGGCCCAAACCAAACGGGACGATGCGCGACACCTCGCCTTTTCGTACAACCACATCGTTCAGCGCGAAGAACGTCCGCCCGTCGTAGTGCGCCAGCAGCGCAAGCCGCTCTTCAATCTCCAGCCCCTTGGCGAGCAGTTGCGGAAGTTCGTCGATGCGCGGATCGTCTTCATCGAACTCGGTTAGGAAACCAAGCCTTCCGGTGTTGATTCCGATCAGCGGGACGCCGTCGTTGATGACCAATCGCGCTGCGCGCAACAGCGTGCCGTCGCCGCCAATCGTTACAAGCAACGCGGCATCGGCGACTTTCGCGCCATCCGAACCGACGGACGACTTCGGATCTGAGCCCGGACAAAGGGTAATCGTGTAGCCGGCCTCGGTAAACCGGTTCGCCACGCGCACCCCGAGCGCGCGCGAGTTTTCACGGTGCTCGTCGATGTACAGCGCGATTATTCCCTTACTTGCCGCGACGCTCATCCGACTACCTCGTCGATGCGCGCGTCCGACACCGCGGTTCCATCGCGCTCCAGCAACATCAAAAACTCGCGATTACCGGCGGGTCCGAGAAGCGGAGAGGCGGTTAGGGCGGTTGCGGTCAATCCGAGTTCGGCCATTGCCTGGACCGTTTCGCGCAAGACGGCACGGTGTACTTCGGGATCGCGTACGACGCCGCCGCGGCCTACGCGCTCGCGCCCCGCTTCGAATTGCGGCTTCACGAGCGCCACGACACGCCCACTTGGTGCAAGAAAGGCGGCAGCTCGCGCCAGAATCGTACGCAGCGAAATGAATGACGCGTCCACCACCACGATGTCGAACAGTTCGGGACCGAAGGCTCCATCGGTAAGAGTTCTAAAATTCGTTCGCTCCATGACGGTGACGCGCGGATCGTTGCGTAAGCCCCAGTCGAGTTGCCCGTAGCCGACGTCCACGGCGACGACGTGCTTTGCTCCACGCTGCAACAAACAGTCCGTGAATCCGCCGGTCGATGCGCCGACGTCGAGCGCGCGCAGCCCGCTTACGTCGATCTGAAACTCGGACAGCGCGTGATCGAGTTTTTCTCCGCCGCGACTCACAAACGGACGCGGACGCTCGACTTCAATGGCGGCTTCTTCCCGGACGGATGTGCCCGCTTTGGTGGCCGGCGCGCCGTTGACGCGGACGCGGCCTTCGAGAATCAAAGCGCGCGCCTGCGAGCGGCTGATGCCGCTGCGCTCCGCGACGAGTTCGTCCAGCCGGGGCATCCCACCAAGATTCACCCGCCTAGTGAATGGCCCTTGAACCGCCGCTCAATGGGGTATACTCCGGTAATGGAAAAACGCGAAACCTCTTTTGCCACGGACATCCGCCCATTATTTAGACCAATCGACATCAAGCATATGTCGCCGATGGGCGTCCTGCTGGATGACTACACCTACATGTCCGACGCACAGAACGCGCAGACAGTCTATGAATACCTGACCGGCGAACGGCAACCGCAAATGCCGACCGATGGCGCATATTGGAACGAAGATCAGCTACAACTGTTCTCGGATTGGATGGGCGGCGGCCGCAAGCCCTAAAACGGGATCTCGTCGCTCGAGCCCGGTTCCTCGGTCTTGGCCGCTTCCATGGCGCGGTCGATCTGTTGCTGTGCCCCTTTGAGGAGCTTCTCGCACTCGGTCGCCAGCGTCTTGCCTTCTTTGAACAGCGCGACGGCGCGATCGAGATCGACGCTCCCGCCTTCGAGTTCTTTGACGATTGCCTCAAGGCGCGATACTTTTTCTTCGAACGCACCCGGCTTTTGATCAGCCATCGAGTTCCTTCTCTTCGACGCGCGCCTTCAGCAGCCCGCGCTGAACCTTGGCTTCGATGCGCGCCCCGTCCGGGACCGACGCGGCATCGCGAACCGCGCGGCCTTCGAACGTAACGATCGCGTAACCGCGCGTAAGCGGAATATCGGGGTTTGTGCCCTCGAAACGCGCGCAGAGCACGTCGAAGCGCTGACGGGCGGCATGAATCGCGGACATCCCGGTTTGCTGCAAGCGGAACTCCAGCCGCGCTAACGCCTCGCGTTGCATCGTCAGTGGCCGCTGCGGTGACTTCGCATCGAGCCGCTTCTCCAAGCGCGCGACGCGCTGCTCTTGGCCGCGTAAGTGATCCTGAATCGTTTGCACTAACCCGCGCTCTGCCGCATCAAACGCCTGCGCGCGAGTCGTGAGGATCCTATGCACCGAGTTCTCGATTCGCGAACTCGCCCGGTCGACACGCGTCATGTAGCGGTCGCCTATCTCGCCGAAGTACTGCGCCGCATTCGAAGGCGTCCCGATAGTAAAATCGGCGGCATAATCGCTCAGGTGCACGTCTTGCGTGTGGCCGATCGCCGAAATCACCGGATGCTTCGCGCGAACGATCGCGCGCACGACGGGCTCGAGGTTAAACGGAAAGAGGTCCTCGTACGAACCGCCGCCGCGCGTCAGTACGATGATGTCAACGTTCAGCTTGGATGCGCGATCGATCGCCTCCGCGATGTCGATCTGCGCTCCGTCACCTTGAACGCGCGTCTCGACGAATTCCACTTCGATGAACGGCGCACGTTCCGCGACGGTCTGCAGAAAATCCTCAGCGCCCTTACCGCGAGCTGACACAACCGCCAGTCGCCGCGGAAATTCGGGCAGCGGCCGCTTGCGTTCCGGCTCGAACAGCCCTTCCTTGCGAAACTGCTCTTTGAGCGCCTCGAACTGCGCGTAGAGCACGCCGATCCCCGAGAGCTCGACCGATTTAACGAAGAGCTGGTACTGGCTGCGTTGCGACCACGTCCCGTAATCGCCGCCCGCGATGATCTCGTCGCCGTCTTTGAACGGCGGAAGGTTCGTCGCGTCGTTGGCCCACGCAACGCACTTCAGAATGTCGTTGCCTTCTTTCAGATCGAAGTAGGTACGGCCGCTCGGCTGGCGCGACAGCCCCGAGACTTCGCCGCGCACGCGCAAGCCCGCCAGGGTTTTGTTCAGTGAAATGATCCGCCGGATGTACTCGACGACCTTGCTGACGCTTTGCACCGGTTCGAGTGGCGGCGTTTTTGCGGGCGTCTGCTGGAAGAGCGAGTTCTGCATCGCTACGGTTGCGTCGTGGGATCCGGGGGAGCCGGCGTCGGTTCGGGCGAGAACGTGGGCGCGGGCGGCATATCCGCAGCGCCGTTAAAAACCGTGATGCCCTCTTTTTTGGCAAGCGCCCGTGCTTGGCCGCACCGGGTCAGCGGTTCGGTTCCGGTGAGAAAATATTCATACGGTCCGTAGCCGCCACCGCAACTGGCGACTTTTTGCACTTCATCGCCGGGAATAATGAAGTCGTGCTTGGCCACGTTCTTCAGCGCGCCTTGCATGAAGCGCGCCCAAATGCGGGCCGGAATATTTCCGCCGTACGATTCGCTCATCGGATGGTAATTGTCGTTGCCCAGCCAGACGGCAGCGACGAGATCCGGTGTATAGCCGACGAACCACGCGTCGCGAAAGTTCGTCGTCGTGCCGGTCTTGCCGGCGGCGGGCCGTCCGATGATCGCGTTCGGGTTTCCCGTCCCGTGGTTGATGACGTCTTCCAGCATGGTGGTCATGACGTAAGCGGTGCCCGCACTTATGACTTCGGTCTGCTCGGGATAGAGGTTGTCGAGCACGACGTTGCCCAGCGAATCTTTCACAATTCGAAACCCGGAGGGCTTGACGTGCACGCCTTGATTGGCAAGCGTCGAATAGCCGCTGGCCTGATCGAGCGGACTGATGACGGACGTGCCGAGCGCGAGTGAAAGATTCGGTTCGAGCACCGACTCGACGCCCATGCGATGCGCGTATTGGATGACGCGATCGACACCCACGAGTTGCAACAGCTTCACCGCCACGATGTTGCGGCTCTGCGCCAGCGCAACGCGCAGCGAGATCGGGCCCATGTAGCGGAAGTCGTCATCCTGCGGCGCCCACTGCGTGCCGTCGCCCATCGGATAACTCACCGGCGAATCGGAGATCACCGTCGTCGGCGGCATTCCCGAATCGATGGCCGCGGTATAGACGTATGCCTTAAACGAAGAACCCGGCTGGCGATGCGCTTGCCACGCGCGGTTGAACTGGTTTTGCAACGAGAAATGCGTGCCGCCGACCATCGCGATGATCTCGCCGGTCGACGGACGTATCGCTACCAGCGCGGCTTCGTCGGCGCCGATGCCTTCGGACTTAGCGGCGTTCACGCCCCAATCGATCGCGCTTTGCGCGACGTCTTCGACGGCCGGATCGACGGTCGTGTAGACTTGCAGGCCGCCTTCGTACGTCGCTTGCTTTCCAAATGTGTGCTCGAGCTGGTCGACGACGTACGTCGTAAACCACGGATCGCGAAAACCTTGCAAGCCCGGCGGCCGCAACCCGGTGAGTTGCAGCGGCGCGGCATAGGCCGCATCGGCTTGCGCCTGCGTGATGTAACCGCTTTCGACCATCCGGTCCAGCACGTGACGCTCGCGTTCGCGCGCGAGCGGCAAATTGACGTACGGCGAGTAATCCGACGGCGCGGCAATGAGTCCGGCCAGCATCGCGGCTTGGCCGAGCGTGAGCGTGCTGATGTTTCGACCAAAATACGTGTGGGCCGCCGCGCCTACGCCGTACGCATTCGAACCCAAGTAAATCAGATTGAGGTAGCGCTCCAGAATCTCGTCTTTGGTGTAGTAGCGCTCGATCTCCATCGCCAGCAGCGCTTCTTGCACTTTTCGGGCGATCGTCTGCTGCGGCGTGTAAAACAATCCGCGCGCCAGCTGCTGGGTGATCGTCGACGCCCCTTGCTCGACGCGATGATGCGACAGGTCGGCGATACCGGCACGCGCGATGCCGAAGAAATCCACGCCGTGATGCTTATAAAAGTTGTGATCTTCGTTTGCGATAAATGCGTCGCGCACGAGATGCGGGATCTTGTCTATCGGCAGCCAGATCCGGTTTTCCTTATAAAGGGTCGCGAGCAGGCTTCCGTCGCGCGCGTAGAGGCGCGTCGAGCGCGCCGGCTGATAATCGGCCATCCGGCTGATGTCGGGTAGGTTGCGCGAGTATGCGGCCACCAAGCCGGCGACCGAGCCCGCTACGAAGAGCACGATCAACAGCAGCGCAACCGCGACGTAGCGTAACGCCTTACGCACTGCCGTTTCCTCGAATTACGGAAGCCAGGACGCCGTTGACGAAACGCCCGGAGTCTTCGGTCGAAAACCGTTTGGCGAGCTCCACCGCTTCGTTGATGACTACCGGCCGCGGAGTCTCGGGGCGATGCCGCAATTCAAAGGCCGCCATGCGCAAGAGTAAACGGTCGATCGTCGGCAATCGTTCGATCGTCCACTGCTGCAGCAGTGGCGCCAGGGTCTCGTCGCTTTCTTGCGTGTGCTCCAGCGTACCCAGAACGAGGTCTTTCACAAAAATGCGGTGCGCGGCGTCACCGGAAGCAATGAGATATTCGTCCAGCACCTCCGACGGATCGCGGTGCCCGACCTCAACCGAAAAGAGCGCTTGCAGCGCAAGCTCGCGGCCCATTCGACGCGACGGCATGCCGGATATCCCTAAGCTGCGTCGTCCCGGCGCATAAGGCCGGGAAGAAAATCGATTGAATAGTGGCCGTTGCGAAACGCATCCGTGGCCAATACTTCCAAGCACTGCTCGACCGTGGTATTTACGCCCTCGATCACCGTTTCACGCAGCGCCCGCTCCATACGGGCAATGGCAGCTTCGCGCGTTTCGCCGAAGGCCACGATCTTGGCAAGCAGCGAGTCGTAAAACGGCGGCACGACCGCTCCCGAATAGACGTGCGTGTCGACGCGAATGCCCGGGCCGCCCGGAAAGACGACGTTGGTGAGCGTGCCGGCGGCCGGCGCAAAATTATTGTGTGAGTCTTCGGCGTTGATCCGGCACTCGATGGCATGCCCGCGCGGCCGCAAGTCGGCCTGCACGTAACCGAGCGGCTCACCGGCGGCGATTCGAATCTGCTCCTTGACCAGGTCGATGTTGTACGGCATCTCGGTCACCGGATGCTCGACCTGAATGCGCGTGTTCATCTCCATGAAATAGACTTTGTCGCCGCTCACCAAGAATTCGAGCGTTCCGGCGTTGCTGTACTGCACGGCTTTGGCGGCACGCATCGCCATATTCAGCAGTGACTCGCGTGCCTTTTCGGCCAGGTGCGGCGCCGGCGCTTCTTCTATCAATTTTTGGTGCGACGGTTTTTGTATAGAGCAGTCGCGCTCGCCCAAATTCACGATGTTTCCGAAATTGTCGCCCAAGATCTGCACTTCGATGTGCCTCGGGCTGACGATCAGTTTTTCCATGTAGAGCCGGCCGTCTTTGAAACTTGCTTCGGCTTCCGTTTGAGCTCCGTTAAAGGCTCGCTCCAACTCGTCGGGTCCGGCGACCACGCGCATGCCTTTTCCGCCGCCCCCGGCGGTAGCTTTGAGCAGCACGGGATATCCCAGATCGCGCGCCGCGCGCCGCGCCCTATCGACCGATTCGAGAATGTCGGTGCCGGGCGTCGTATCGACTTTCGCTTCTTTCATGACACGACGCGCGGTGGCTTTGTCGCCCATCATCGCGATCACGTCGGCGCGCGGGCCGATGAACGTCAGTCCGTGATCGGCGCAGATTTGCGCGAAGCGCGCATTCTCGGCCAAGAATCCATACCCGGGATGGACGGCGTCGCACTGAGTGATGAGCGCGGTCGAAATAATGTTCGGAATGCTCAAGTACGATCGCGCGGCCGGTCCCGGTCCGACGCAAAACGCTTCGTTCGCGTGGCGCACGTGCAACGACTCGCGATCGGGCTCCGAAAAGATCGCTACCGTCTTCACGCCGAGCTCGCGGCACGCGCGATTGATGCGCAATGCGATCTCGCCGCGGTTTGCGATCAATACCTTTTTAAACACGTTCTATCTCAAAGAGCACTTGCCCATACTCAACGGGCTGGCCCTCATGGCAACAGACCGAAACCAAACGGCCGGGGCCGAGCGAGCGCACCGGATTGCGGATACCCAGCGCTTCCACGAATGCCAGCTCGCGATCCGATTCGAGCATTTCGCCTTCGACCGGCAATGGGCGGCTGAAGCGGAAAATGCCGACAAGATCCGACTTTATTTCGTCAAGATTTGCCGGCGCAGCAACTGAGATCGCCGCCGGTTCGGCATTTGGAGGCGCTGCCGTGCGCATGCTCGCGCGCCGCCGGAGCTCGACGTGTCCGCCGTCGCGCTCGATACGCATCCGGACCAGATCGGTCTCCAAGAACGCCTGCACCAGGGAGCGCACGCGTTCCACTACGGGGTTCTCAGGCATGGGGGGCTACGAGTTCGCCTCTACGGATGCGCGTTCCGCTGCGGGCAGCTTGGCCGCATCCGCCGCGAAGCGTTGGTCGATCTCGGCCAGCGGTATCAGCGCGAAGGCGCGCTCGTGCAAGCGCGGATGCGGTATCTGCAAGCCCACTTCGTCAACGTGCACGTCGTCGTAGAACAGAATGTCGAAATCGATCGCGCGCGGTCCCCAGCGTTCGCCCTGCGTGCGGCCCAACCGGCGTTCCATCTCTTTCACGCGATCAAGAAGTTCGCGCGGCGCAAGCGCTGTTTCCACGATTACGGCCGCATTGCAGAAATTCGCCTGGTCCGTGCGTCCCCATGGTTTCGTTCTATACAAGCGCGAACGCGCGAGCACAGTTCCGACTTCGGCGAGTGCGTCCATTCCGGCCCGAACGTTCGCCGCCGGGTCGCCGAGATTGGAGCCCAGCCCTATTCCCGCTCGGGCCATGCCGCGCGGAAGTTCGGATTATCGCGCCGCAGCGTCACGCTCGGCGTCGCTCCTTCCAATATTTCGGGCTTCGCGACGGTGATCTCGGCGCGCGCCACTCGCGCATCCTTGAAGATCGCGTGCAGAATTTCTCCCGCCAATCGCTCGATCAGCCGGAATGACGTAGACGCCACGATCTGCGTGATCGCCGTGCGCGCCACGTCATAGTCGAACGTGTCTTTCAAATCGTCATTGCGCTCGGCCGGCTGCAGATCGAGTTCGACCACAGCCGTAATGTCGAACGGCTGGGGCGCTTCGCGCTCGCCGGGATTGGCTCCGTGGCGCCCCAGGGCGCGGATACCGTCGATACGGATTACGTCCATCCGGCGGGTCTCCAATTCCGCACGATCGCGTCGCACACACTCACGACGTCGCGCGTTTGGGATACGTCGTGAACCCGTACGACGTCGATTCCGGCGGCAATTGCCAGCGCGGTGGTGGCGGCGGTGCCGTAGATCCGGTCTTCGGGATCGCGGCCGGTGAGTTTTCCGATCGTAGACTTTCGCGACGTGCCCAGCAGCGTCGGAAATCCGAGAGCGGCTACACGCGGCAACTCTTGCAGAATGCGCAGATTCTGATCCGCGTTTTTTCCGAATCCGATTCCAGGATCCAAGATGACGTGTTCGGCGGGAATGCCGGCCTGTACGGCGCGGGCCGCGGCATCCTCCAAAAAAGCGAGAACTTCGTCCACGACGCCGGAGTCATAATGGGCCTCGCTTTTGTTATGCATCGCGACGACCGGCATCCCGAGTTCCGCGGCAACGTCCAACAGGTCGCGCGGCAATCCCCAGACGGAGTTGAGAATGTCAGCGCCGGCGTCCGCCGCGGCGCGTAGGACGCCGGGCTTGAACGTATCGACGGAGAGAACAGCCGACGGCAAGCGCCCGCGGACTTTTTGGATCACGGGAATCAAGCGTTCGAGCTCGGTCCGCTCCGCAACCGGAACGTGACCGGGTCGCGTGGACTCCGCGCCGATATCCAAAATGTCGCTGCCGCGTTCGAGCTGCGTTTGCGCGTAGGCCACGGCCAAATCGGGCTCTTCGATCCCATCGCCGGAAAATGAATCCGGCGTGACGTTAACGATGCCCATCACGTACGTGCGCTCGCCCCAGTCTAGCGTGCGTCCGCGTACGTGCAGCGATCCTCTAGTGCGCACTGCTTGCAACGACGTTCTCCAACCACCACTCGCGCAGCTCGGCCACCACGAACGTCGAGCCGCTGACCACTACGATCTCGTCGCCGCCGGCATTGCGCCTGGCAATGCTGAATGCTTCGACCGCGTCCGGAATAGCCCGTCCCCACAGCCCCAAAGATTCCGCAATACTCGCCAGCCGCTGCGGTTTGGTCGCGGGCCGCCCACGCGCATCGAACGACGTAAAGATAAACGTGGCGGGCAGCTGCGAAAAAACCCGCAGCACTTCGCCCGCATCCTTGCTTTCGCCGATAGCAAGCACGAACGTAAAATGCCGGTCCGGAAAGTGCGCCCGCAGCGACTGAACCAGATGTTCGGCCTTGTCGGGATTGTGAGCCACATCGAATATCACCGCCGGATGCGCCGGAAAGTATTCCATCCGTCCCGGCAAGCTGAGCCGGGCTAGACCTTCTTCGACCTGCGCCGGCGTGGGACGCAGTTGCTCCGGCAAATACTCGAGCGCAAGCACGGCGCACGCTGCGTTCGTCTGCTGGAATTCACCAAGAACCGGAATTTCGAGATGATACTGCGCCGCGGGAGTTTTTACGGTAAAGCGCTGACTGAAAGGCTCGAGCCGCACGTCCTCGATCGTCACAACGTCCGGCACGAAGACGAACGGCGCGCCGACGCGCCGGCACTGCGCCTCGATAACGGCTCGCGCTTCGGGCCTGTCGGCGGCGCTCAAAAGCGGCACGCCGGGTTTGGCGATGCCGGCTTTGTCGGCGGCGATCTGTTCCACAGTGTCGCCGAGTATGTCGGTGTGATCGAGCCCGACGTTGGTGATAATGCTGACCAGCGGGTGCAAGACGTTGGTGCCGTCCAGCGTGCCGCCGACGCCTACCTCGATGACGGCGACGTCAACCTGTTCTTGCGCAAAGAGAAGAAACGCAAGCGCGAGCAGCGTTTCGTAGTAGGACGGGCGCGTGAACTCGGCACTCACGCGATCCATCGCCGGGATCAGGAGCTCGATGAGTTCGGCAAATCGTTCCTCGGAAACCGGCACGCCGTCGATCCTGGCACGCTCAAGCACCGAATGGAGGTGCGGTTTGGTGTGCAGCCCCGTGCGCTTGCCGGCGGCGGTCAGCGCGGCGGCGATCATCGCGCTCGTCGAACCTTTTCCGCTCGTGCCGCCGACGTGGATCGTCGGATAGCGGTCTTGCGGATTGCCGAGTTCCAGCAAGAACCGGCGCATGCGATCGAGCCGGTACGGTTCGCGGCGGGAACCCGTTTCGCTCACGAGTTCCAAGACGTAGGCTTGCGCTTGCGCGAACGTCACGAGCGCCTACCCGTGCCCGTCTTTACCGTTCAGTTGTTCGATCGCGTGCGGCAGAACCGGCAGCACCACGGCGAGCGACTCGGCGACCGCTTTCGGACTGCCCGGAAGATTCACGATCAGCGTGCGGTTGCGCACGCCGGCCGTCGCCCGCGACAGCATCGCGGTCGGGACGATTGCAATCGACGCGGTGCGAATCGCTTCGGCAATCCCCGGGACTTCGTAATCCAGAATTGCCGCCGTCGCCTGCGGCGTGCGGTCGCGCGGTGAAACTCCGGTGCCCCCGCTCGTAATGATTAACGACGCAGCGCCTGAATCGCAGAGCTCGATGAGCTCGGCCTGGAGCGCACCGGGATCGTCGGGCAGCACCGCTTCGCGCACGATCGCATAGGCCGCGCCGAGCCGCTCGCGCATGATTGGAATGCACGTGTCCGGCCGTTCGCCGGACGCCGCCCGATCGGACAAAACGATCAGCGCGGTTTTCACTTCGTTTTTTCCAGCAGCCGCACGGATTCGATCGTGATGCCTTTTTCGATCCCTTTGGTCATGTCGTAGATCGTCAGCGCCGCGACCGCAGCCGCGACCATCGCTTCCATCTCGACACCGGTCTGCGCGGTCGTGCGCGCGGCTGACTCGATCACGAGCACGTCGTCTTCCCACGAAAACGCAACGTTCACGGCGCCGAGCGGAATCGCGTGGGCAAGCGGAATGAGCGCCGGCGTCTGCTTGGCGGCCATGATCCCCGCGAGCTGCGCTGCGACCAGCGCATCGCCTTTTGCCAGAGTCGCCTCCCGCAACGCCCGCGCGGCCTCGGCACCCAGGCGGACGCGGCTCTGGGCGCGCGCCGTTCGCACCGTGTGATCTTTGTGCGAGACGTCGACCATCTCAAGGTCTCCGCCGGGGCCGAAATGGCGCACTATTTCGCCGGCGCCATGCGCACCCAAAGCAGAGCGAGTACTGCGAGAATTGCATAGACGATTGCATGCTTGACATGCCGGTGTCCGTCAAACCCTAAGAGTGTTGAGAAATGCGCGGCTCCCGTGAACGCCAATACGGCGGCAATAATAAAGACGGCTGCCAGAACGAGTGCAAGAACTTTCAATGAATTACTCCCATACGTGCGAGTGTGAAACAGAGTCCGCCGAAGAGCAAGCAATACCAGCCGAACGGACGCAAGTCGTTGCGGCGAAAGTATCGCACCAGAAACGCAACCGACGCGTACGCGGCTATGCCGGCGAGAACTCCGCCCAGCGCAGCTTGGACGAGCACGCCGCGACTTCCCGGTCCGGTTAGCTCGCCGATTTCGAACAGCCCAGCCGCCAAAATCACCGGCGTCGCTAAGAGAAACGAGTACTGGGCCGCGTCCTCATGATCCAAATCGCAGATCAGACCGGCCACAATCGATGCACCCGACCGTGAAATCCCCGGAAAGAGCGCCAAGGCTTGCCCGAAACCCACGCCTGCGCTTTGGAGCCACGACAGCGACGTGATCGGTTTGTCCACTCGCCCGAGCCGCGTTTTTTGCCGCTGACGCAAATACTCGCCCAAAAACATCACGCCGGCATTGATCATCAAAAAAAGCGCCGCAACCTCGGCGCTCCCGAAGAACTTCTGCACCGAATCCTTGAGCAGCACGCCCAAGATGCCGACCGGGACGGTACCGACAATCAGGAGCCACGCCAGCTTCTCGTTCGGATCGTCGCCGATCTTCCCGCGCCAGATGCTCGCGACGAACGCTCGCACGATACGCGCCCAGATCTTGCGATAAAAGATCACCAGCGCGAGCGCGGTTCCCAAATGCAAGACCGTCACAAACGCGAGAAACGACGGAGCGGCGCGGTTTATTTTCCAATGCAGCAACGCCGGAATCAAAATCGTTTGGCCTAGACTGCTGATCGGGAAAAGTTCGCTCACGCCTTGCAACAACGCAAGGGCCATCGCCTGTCCGAAAGTCACGCGACGAGGTTATGGCGCAAGCTGCGTCCATCCTTGTGCCGCCGGGGGAGGTGCTGACGCGGAATCTCTGACATTTTTGGCCCTGCCAGGATGGCAGCTTCAAAACTTGTTTTGCCAAAAATGCAGCGAAGCCGCAAAAATTCAGGACGTATTTTTGCGAGCGGTTTCGCGGCGGCACCTCCCCCGGTGGCACAATGGATCAGCAAATTACCAGGCCACAAACTTGACCGTAAACGTGTACGTGCTTGCGACGCCCTTGCAGGCGGTGTACTTCGGCGTGTAGCTGGCGTTTCGCGCCATGGTTAACGCGCTCGCGTCGAGGCCGTCGTTGCCGATCGAGCGCGCTACTTTCGCGTCAGTGACGTTGCCGGCCGGATCGAGCGAGACGTCGATCGCGACGACGCCGGTGATGCGGCTGGCACGCGCGGCCGCGGCGATATCGGGCGTGTCAGGCGTTGCAGAAACGGCTGGGCCTGCGTTTGGGTTCGTGCAGCCCGCCGCAACGCGCGCCGGCGTGGCGGTGCCGACGGGACGCGGCGTTTGCGGCGCGTACGTGACCGGGCCGCGTCTTGCGTTTGGCCCGTTGTGCGATGCAATTTGGGGCGGCGCAATTTTCGAATGCGCTTTTGTCGCGATGCGCGGCGTTTGCACCGGCTTAGGAGCGGGTGTTTGAACAGGCGGGGGAGGTCGATGCGTTATCTGTACGATGCGCACGTTGGAGAGCTGCGCTTCGGACTCCGTATGCGACGGCCAATACCAATAGCCGGCCAAAAGCAGGTGCAAGAGTAAGGAGATAGCCAGCGCGACGAGGAGAACTCGGCGGCCGCGCGCGCGCACGACTACTGGTTCGGGTCGAACGTGACCTTAAAGAGGTAGTCGCCCGTGACCGGCTCACAGTTCACGACTTTGGCTGCATAGGTTGACTGTCGCGCAGCCGAGAGCGCGGCTTGATCGAGCGCCATGTTGCCGCCGCTCTGGAAGATCTTCGTACCGATCAGACTGCCGCTCGGACTAATCGTGACCTGGACTTGCACGGTCACCTGCCCCAGGCCGAGTTCGCGCGCGCTCTCCGGATAATCCGGCGAGACTTGCTGAACGACGGTGGCGTCGGTATACGGATTGCGGCACGCGGGCTTGGGTGTTCCGGGCGGCGCGCTGGGACCCGGTTTCGCGGTTCCCACGCCTTGCGGAACGCCGTTTTCCGTGCCGCTCTTCGGCGGAACGTAACGGTTGTTGGTGGTCGAGTTCGCGTTGTTGCTCGTCGTCTTCGGTACGTTCACCTTGAGCTGCGGCTGCGGCTGTTTCGGCGGCGTGGTCGCGTTCGGCGGCGGCGTCGGCGTGGGCGGCGGCGTCGGCGTGGGAGGCGGCGGCGTCGGGACCTTCACCGTGATCTTCTTGGTAACCGAGACTTTCTCGACTTGCTGGTCTTCGTTCGTCGTTTTGAGACGCGGAGAAAAGAACGCAAAGACGGTGTGCACGGCGAGCGAGATCACAAACGCCCAGACGATGAAGCTCTGGACGCGTTCATCCGACGACGTGATCATTTTGTTAGGCACTAGGTCTTGCTTCCCTCGACCTTATTCGCAAGCCCAAATTCCGTAAGATCCTGGGATTTGGCGGCGTCCATGACTTGAAGGACCGTTCCGTACGTCGCTTTCGGATCGGCTTTAATGATGACGGTTTTGAATTTGTGTCCGGTTTGATCTTGCAGGTTTGCAAAGGCGGCTTTTGCGTCTGCGATCGTAACGACGTTCGAGCCGATCGTAATCTTGTTGTCCTTGTCGATGAAGACGAGGATCTGCGACGGGAAGACCTTGTCGCGGTTCTTGGCCAGCGGCAGGAGCGGCTCTTTGGTGACGGCCGCCAAGATGATGAAGATGATCAGGAGGACCAACAGCACGTCCGTGAAGGGCGTGATGTTGATGGTCGACATGACTTCTTCTTCGCCCTGGCCTGTGGAAACAGCCACGAGTTATTTCACCTCTGCGATTACGAAGTTACGAATCCGACGTCTTCGAGGCCCGCGAGCTTCGCCGCGTCGAGAATTCTGATGATGACGCCATAGGGTGCTTTGGCGTCGGCAATAATGGAAACGTGCTTCGGACCGCGTTTGAGACGGTCCGTAACCATGACGCTGTATACCCCAACCGAGTCGGTCTTCACGCCGTCGACAAAGATCACGCCCTTGTTGTTGACGTCCACCTCGATCTCGTTTTTCTTCGGCGGCGTCGGATTGCTGGAGTTATTGTTGTTGGGCAGCTGTTTCTCGAAACCGGGCGGCGTGAGCAGCGCGGCCAAGATCATGAAGATGATCAGCAAGACCAGCAACACGTCCGTGAAGGGCGTGATGTTGATCTCCGCCATCACGTCCTCATCCTGTTTTGCGGACAGCAAACTCATGGGCGGTGCCTACGGAGTTACTTGGTTGCGCCGGCGGGCTGGTAAAGGTCCGTCGGTATCGGCGCACCGGTATTGTGGAAGTGCAGCATCTCCGCCATTTGATTGGCGGCGACGATCATCTCTTGGTTGTACGTCTTGATTCTGCTCTTGAAATAGTTGAAGAAGACGACTGCGATAACCGCGATAATCAAACCGCTGGCCGTCGTGATCAGCGCTTCCGACACGCCCGCCGCGACGACGGACGGAGTCGAGTTGCCCTTGAGCGCGATGTCGTCGAAGGCCTTGATGATGCCCAAGACGGTACCGAACAGGCCGACGAACGGCGAGATAACCGCAATCGTACCGATGATTGCCAAGTTGCGTTCCAGCGAGTTCAGATGCTCCATCAGCGCGATGGAGAGCGCGTCGGTGATGTCCGCGCGGTTCTTCTCACCGCGCAGGAGACCGAATTCGAGAATTTTGGGAAGCATGCCGCGCTGGCTGCGGCACACCTTGATGGCCCCGTCGACGTCGTCCTGAGAGATCTTCTGGCCGATCGACTTGAGCAGGCCTTTGGTGTCACCGTGTTGCTGGGCAAAGAACCACAGCCGCTCGATAACGACTGCCAAGCCCACTATGGATATGAGCAAGAGCAGCCACATATCCCAGCCGCCCTTGTTCATGAAAGTCATGAAACCGCCAAACACTATTTTCGTCCTCCCGTTCCGCGGGCAAGTATGTGCGCTTTAGAAAGGCGCACCATTGGCCTACACCCAGCCAAAGTCCTCGTCACTTTTCGATGTTCTGCTTGATGAAGTTGTCGATGTTGAGCGCGAGCCCGATATTGCCTTGCGCCTGCGCCTCGGCCTTGGCCTTGTGGAGCGCATCCAGCGCTTGGTTCTTGAACTCGACCTTTTGCTTTCCGCCGATGATCCATGCGCCCGCCATGGCCACCCCGAGTGAATAATTCGCAAGTGCGTCGTTTGGATTGAGGGCCAGCGCCTGATCCGCGTACGGCTTCATTTTGGTCAGGTAATCGTTCGGCACGGCCGGTGTTTTTTGCGCACCGATCAGCGTGTTCTCTTCCAACGCGGCTGACGCGAAGCCTGTGACGGCCACGTCCCTGTCGCCTTGCTTGGTGGCCTCCAGGAAATCGGTGACCGCCTCCTGATGTTTGCCGGCGGACGAGGCGGCGTTCCCGGCAGCCAGGTACTGGTTGCCGATCATGCGTTTGACCGTCGTGTTGGTCGGGTCGAGACGCATGATCTCATCCTTTATGGTTTGCACGTTTGCTGTATCGTTTGCCTTAAGATACGCTTGCATGAGCGCGGCATCGATGTTCACCTTGCTGTTCACGTCCGTCTTCGGGTCGGCCATGGCCATGCTGCGAGCCTTCTGCAGATCCTGAACCGCCGCGGTCGTGTCCCCATTTTCGAACTCGGCCGAGCCGAGCACGTAAAACGTTCCGGCGGACGGCGCCAGAATCACCGACTTGTTGGCGTAGCCGAGCGCCGCCGTCGCATTATTTTGCTTCAGCGCGGCGGCAGCGGCCAGTGCATACGACTGTGCTGCGACCTGCAGAAACGTTTTCGAGACGCTGGAAACCTTGTCGAAGGCGGCTGCTGCGCCGGTGTAGTCCTTCAGGAAGTAGTCCGCCGCCGCCAGCTGCTGGCTGAGCGTCGGGTCGTTCGGCTTGGATGCAAGCGCCTGCGTCGCCATCGCCTTGGCTTGGTCGTACTTGCCCGCATGGATCAGTTTATCGATTTGCGCGACGGCGCCCGTTACGATCGGCCCGCCTTTGCCCGCAACGCTCTTGCCGTGGAACGCGATGGTGAAATCATAGAAGCCGGTGACGGGTGTCTTGCCGCGATGTTGGGGGCGATACGTCGAGTTCTTGGCGATATCCAAGGCCGCGGCGTTGTCGAGCGGGTTGGTCGAGGTGATGACCTTGATCACTTTGTGCGACCCGTCGGCGAAGACTTCGACCTGAATCACGACCTTGCCGGAACCCGCTATCGGGACCGACGTGTCGGCGCGCGTAATCAATTTCGCCGGCGTGAATGCGTTCTGATATTGCGCTTGCGCCGTCAAAGTGGTTCCGGCGACGACGGCAATGGCCGTGACGGCAGCCGCCCAGCGGGTGATCCCAATCATGCGTATCTCCAACCTCGAGCTTGTTCTTTATTATAATGAAGGCCGCGCAAGGCGTAGCCTTGTTACCGCGGATAAACGTAACTCAAACTACGTTCGTCGCCTGCCTTGCGGCGGGACGCTGGAGCTCCCCTGCTAAGCCGTCAAGCGGCTAAGGATGCGGCGGGCAGCTGGCGGCCGACCGCGTGGGCGACGCCGCGACCCTGTTCCATCAGCGACTCGAACTGCTCGAAAGTGAGTGACTGCGGACCGTCCGAAGCGGCCGCCGGCGGATCGGGATGGACCTCGATGAGCAACCCGTCGGCGCCGCCGGCAACGCCGGCGACCGCCATCGGCGCGACCAGTTTCGCAAGTCCAGTCCCGTGCGACGGATCGACGATGACCGGCAGATGCGAAAGCGCATGCACGAGCGGAATCGCCGCTAGGTCCAGCAGATTGCGTGTAGCCGAATCGAACGAACGAATCCCGCGTTCGCACAGTACGACGTCGGCGTTTCCCGCGACCAGCAAATATTCGGCGGCCAAGAGCCACTCTTCAATTGTCGCGGAGAGGCCGCGCTTGAGCAGCACCGGTTTCCCCGCGTCGCCAACTTCCCGCAACAGCGTGAAGTTCTGCATGTTGCGCGTACCGATCTGCAGCATGTCCGCGTGTTGCGCCACCAGCGCGACGTCGCGCGGATCGAGCACTTCAGTCACAACTGATAGTCCGAAGCGATCGGCTGCATCGCGCAGCATCTTTAATCCGTCGGCGCCCAGCCCCTGAAAGGCGTACGGCGACGTACGCGGTTTGAAGGCTCCGCCGCGCAGCACGTTCGCGCCGCGCTGAGCAACGGCTTGGGCCGTTGCCTCGATCTGCTCGCGCGACTCCACGCTGCAGGGTCCTGCGCAGATCGCGAGCATTTCGCCGCCGAAACTCGCGCCGTTGGGAAGGCGCACGATCGTGCGGTTCGCACGCGCATCGCGGCGCACCAGTTTATAGGTGTTTGGAAGAGCCGTTAACCGGTCCATGCTAGCGCACCAATTCGCGCAAATGCGCGAGTTCCCGCGCGGTCGCCGGGCGCGTGCGGCCCGGCGCGAGCGTGCCCAAGGCGATAGGCCCGAAGCGCAGGCGCCGCAGCTCGCGAACGGGGTGACCCACGGCTTCGAGCATGCGCCGGACCTGCCGGTTGCGGCCTTCGTGGATGGTGACGTCCAACACGGTACGATCGCCCGGCGACGCGATGACTTTGACCCGCGCGCCCGCCGCGCGCCCTTCTTCAAGACGCATACCGCGCCGCAGCCGCTCCAACTCGTCCGTCGTTAGTTGCCCCTTCACGACCGCGCGATATGTTTTTTCTACGCCGAAGCGCGGATGCGTCAACACGTGCGCGAGTTCGCCGTCGTTCGTTAGCAGCAAAACGCCGGACGTATCGTAATCCAGCCTTCCCACCGGAACGATCCGCGGCAAGCCCTTGGGCAAGAGATCGCTGACGGTGCGCCGCCCTTGCGGATCGCGCATCGTCGTAACGACGCCGAGCGGCTTATGCAAAACGATATACGTATGCTTCGCAGGCAACGAAACGATCTTACCGTTGACGGCGACCTTGTCGCTTTCCTCAACGCTCGTCCCGAGTTCGCGCACGACCTTGCCGTTCACGCGAATTTGCCCGCGCACGATCAGCTCTTCCGCCGCGCGTCTCGACGCCACACCCGCATGCGCCAAGTACTTTTGCAACCGCATTGCAGCGGTTATTTCGTTTGGTCGGCCCCGATGCCCCGGCGAAGTGTGCGACTTTTTCGAGCTCGACTTCAAAACTTTGTTCTCTCGAAAAAAGCGCCCAAACAAAAAGCCGCCATGGAGGGCGGCTTTTGAGTGTCTTTGACGGGGTGTCGGGGCCGACCAAAACGTGCGGGCCTCGTCAAGCTCGGCCGTCCTTCGACAAGCTCAGGATGACATCCCGACAAGCTCACCATGACACACTAAGGGCTCAGGATGACATCCCGACAGGCTCACCATGACACTGTTTGCGTCGGTGAGCGGAAGGTTAGTACTTGCCGTTGCCCTCTTCGTTGTACCCGCGCGACAGCGAGAGCGCTTCCTTCGTAACGGATTGCAAGAACTCGTCGTTGGTGCGCGTTTGCGCCATCTTGTCGAGAATGATCTCGGTGATGTCGCCGCTGTTGAGCACGCTCGTCGCGCGGCGCAGCATCCAGATCTTACGCATCTCGTCTTCGCTGAGCAGCAGCTCTTCGTGCCGCGTACCGGAACGCTTGATGTCGATGGCCGGGAAGATGCGCGACTCCGCGAGCTTGCGCGTCAGGTTGAGTTCCATGTTGCCGGTGCCTTTGAACTCTTCGAAGATGACGTCGTCCATCTTGGAACCCGTCTCGATCAGCGCCGTAGCGATGATCGTGAGCGAGCCGCCTTCTTCGATTTTGCGCGCCGCGCCGAAGAACCGTTTGGGCTTGTGCAGCGAGGCGGTGTCCAAACCGCCGGAGAGCGTGCGGCCCGAGGTCGGAATCACTTGGTTCCAGGCACGCGCGAGGCGCGTGATGGAGTCGAGCAAAATCACGACGTCTTTGCCGATCTCGACGAGCCGCTTGGCGCGTTCCATCGTCAGTTCGGAAACGGCGGTGTGGTTCTCGGGATGTTCGTCAAACGTCGAAGCCACGACCTCGCCGTCGATCGTGCGCTGCATGTCCGTGACCTCTTCAGGCCGTTCGTCAACGAGCAGCGCGATGATGTGCGCGTCCGGGTGATTGATTGAAATGGAGTTGGCGATGTTCTTGAGCAGCGTCGTCTTACCGGCTTTGGGCGGCGAGACGATCAGCGCGCGCTGGCCTTTGCCGATCGGACAGAAGAGGTCGATGACGCGCGTCGAGAGCTGCGTCGAGCGCACTTCGAGCCGGTAGCGCTCGTTCGGGTAAATCGGCGTGCCTTTTTCATAGAGCCGGCGGCCGCGAATCTCGTCGGGCAACAGCCCGTTGATGCGATCGACCCGGATCAGGCCGAAGTACTTCTCGTTATCTTTGGGCCGGCGGACTTGGCCTTCGACCAAATCGCCTCGCCGCAGTTCGAAGCGGCGGATCTGCGTCTGGCTGACGTAGACGTCTTCGGGCCCGATCACGTACCCGTCGCGGCGCAAAAAGCCGTAGCCTTCGGGCAGAATGTCGAGCACGCCGTTGGCGACTTCGAGGCCGGTGCGCTGCGCCTGGATCTCCATGATCCGCGGAATCAGCTCTTCTTTTTTGAGCTTGAGCGGCGAATCGATATCGAATTCCTTGGCCAGCGTGTTCAGATCGGCTTTCGATTTTTCCGAAAGCTCTTCGATCGTGAGCAGCTGCGGCAGATTTTGCTCGGCCTGCGGGAATTGCTCGAAGTGCGGAGCGGGGTTGTTGCCAAATTGGCGATGGCGGCGCGAACGGCGCCGGCGGCCTCCGCCTGGGCGGCCGTCATTATTGGGACGATGTTCGAATTGAATTGGACTATCTCTCTCGTAGAGTCGCACACGCCGCATAAACGAAACAATCGGGCGAGGCTGCCGGAATTCGTTGGAGCGTGAGCGGGAAGCGTAATGGTCGCGGAGGGTTTAACCGCACGTCGCGACGCCCAAACTATAGCACAGCGCGCTCAGGACGACAAGCGCTTGGGCCCCGAGACAAAGGTATTGCCGCGCTCGTAGAAGCGCAGCCGGCGGGTGAAAGCCTTGGTAATCCCGATGCGCCGGCTCGTACCGATTGCTGGCCGGGCCGCGGGCGCGGCAAGCCAAAGGTCGCCGCTCCGCAGCAGATCGACGCCGTCAAGATCGCGATCGATCGCAAGCGCTTGGCACAGGCGTCCGGGTCCGCGGCAGAGGTCCAGGACGCGCGTCGTGCGCCGCCGGGCTTCCATCAAAGACAATCCTTCAAGCGGCTCGAGCGCGCGAATCAAAACGGCGGCGCCTTCGTCTTTGCTTTCACTGGTGACGTTGACGCACCATGACGTGCCGTAAATCTTATAGACGTACGCGTGGTGCGCGGCCAGAAACATCGATGCGTTCCGCCCGCTTTTTCCACGATAGGCATGCGAGGCAGGATCGCCGATGACATAGGCTTCGGTTTCGACGATCCGTCCGGCGGCGCGGCCGTCCGGGCAGTCACGAACGAGCACACATCCAAGAAGCGCCTTCGCTAGATCGACCGTTCCGGCGGGCAATTCGCGCGCGCGCAGCCGTCGAAAGCGCACTGGTTAGGCCGCGACGTGCAGTGCTACTTCCGAACGAGCTCGTGCGGCTAAATCCGCATCACTCGCCGGCATCGCAGCGATTTCATACCTCCGGAATTGGTTGAGCGCGCAGCCCAGGCGCACGTACGGAAGCGCCAGCGGAGGCGGCAAATTGTCGCGCCGGCGCAAGTCTGTCCGCAAGTGCGCGTCGTCGATCAGGAACCGCACGCGTTCGAATCCGCGACGCCGCAGCGTTTCGCAGACTGCCGTCAGCGCCGCATATCCGACTTCGCGATCCAATAAGGCCGGCTGGCGCTGCACGCGAAAGGCCACGCGCAGCACCCGCGGCTCTTGGAGCATTATGCGCACATAGGCAACGCCGTTGCCCGCGTCATCCGCCGCATACCCGACGGCCGCATGTATCGCTCTCATAGCCTTATCGTACCCCGAACGTATGTTCGGGTCAACCCCCAACGCGCAAGCGCGCCGGGGACCCCCGGGCCCTTTTAAAAGCGCTCCGGCGCAAGCGCCTCCGCGCCCCCGTGAGCAAAGCTCACGGGGCCCCAGTAGCCGCTTGGACCTCGCGGCTGCGGAGGGCCTCGTACAGCGAGGCCACGTGGCGGGACTGCTGGTCGATGCCGAAGCGTGCGGCCGCCCCGCGGTTCCGGGCCTGCTGCGCGTCGTCTTGGGCGTCGGGCAGCGCGTCGATCGCCTCAGAAAAGGCCTCTGGGGAGCTGGCGACGAGCCGGCCGGCCCCTCCCAGCACCTCCCGAACGACGGGTGCGTCAGCCGCGATCACAGCGGTTCCGGCCGCCAGGGCTTCCACCAGCACCAGCCCTTGAGTCTCGGTCACGCTCGGAAAAACAAACGCGTCAACGCTTGCATAAAGATCGGGCAGTTCGTCTCGTCCTACCTCGCCCAAAAACCGTACGCGTCCGCCTAAATTCAACTCGTTCGCGCGCGTCTCCAACGCTTCGCGCTCGGGGCCGTCGCCGGCGATCACCAGACGCGCCGAAGTCTTCGTCAGCGTCAGCGCATCGAGCAGCACTTCGACGTTCTTCTCGCGTCCCAAACGCCCGACGAAAAGCAACAGCCGGTCACCGGATCGCGCGCCCAGCGATTGCCGCAGATCCGCGCGCCGTTTTCCGGAACCGAAATGCTCGAGATCGATTCCGCTCGGAACGACTTCAATGTGTGCCGTAACGCCGATTTCCGCGAGTCTTTGACGCATCGCCGGCGTCGGCACGATCACCGCGTCGGCTAAGTTCGCAAAGCTGCGCGTCAACGTCGAGGCTGCGAAACGCGTCGCCTTCGGATCGAACGGCAAGTAGTGCACGTACTCTTCCAAACGCGTGTGGTACGTGTACACCAGCGGCACGTGCAACCGCCGCGCATAGCGCACACTCATCCATCCCGTTACGAACGGCGAGTGCGCGTGGAGCACGTCGAGATGGTTGATGATGCCGCGCCGGTTGCGGCGGCTGACCAGCGGAACGGTCAAACGGTACGGCGTCGAGATGGGCAGCGGCAGCGAAGGCATCCGCAGAGCTCCGTCGCCTTCATCCGATCCGGGGATATGGGGCGCGAAGCAGTAGACGTCGTGCCCCAGCGCGCGCAAGCCCCCCGCCAGCCCGTCGACCGATGCCACAACCCCGTTGATTATCGGGCGATAGACCTCCGTAAAAAAGCCGACTCGCATGGGGACGGTCATCTTTACAGGGGACGCCTGGTGGCGCCTCTAGGGGAAAGAGGGGGCACCTTCTTGGCTGTGACTTTTGGCATAGGCCGCCGTTCGTAAAGGCATGGTATAGTGCCCGGGATGCCGGGCGCCTCCCGAGGCTCCGGCACCGGAATAACCTTTCCTTGGCGTGTCCGACTCGGATCCGTCAACGCATACAACCGAACCGCGTACCACTGCCGCACCAAGGGCAGCTTGTAAGCCGCCTTTAGCCCCGCCGTGGGTTTTCGCAGAACAGGAGATGGGTTGATAGGACGTACTCACCGGCGCACGAGCGAGCTGATGGCCGCCGGCGCCCTAGTCCTGAGCCTCGTGACCGCAGGCTTTCTTAGTAACCCCCCTCCGGCGCTCGCCGCCGGCCCCGAAACCACCGCCCCGCAGCACTCCATCACGTTCGATTCGCAAGAACAAGAGACGGTATTGCTTTCGGCTGCGCGCACGGTCGGCGACTTCCTGAAAGAGCGCGGTATAACGGTAGGAGCGGGCGATTATATTCATCCGTCGGCCGATACGCTGATCACCGGCGACATGCAGATCGAATATTCGGCGGCGGTTCCGGTAACGTTCGTGAGCGGACAAACGCATCAAGAGATCGTCAGCAACGCGGCAGACGTCGGCGCTTTGCTCGAAGAGCGCGGCGTACATTTGGGAACCTACGACACCGTTTCGCCGTCACTGGCGGATCCGATCGTCGCCGGAGAAACGATCCGGATCACGCGGATTGCAAAATGGATTTCCGCGCAGAAGATTCACATTGCGCCCAAGACGATCAACGAGATCGATTTCGCACTGGCGCCCGGCAAGACGAAGATCGTTTCAGCCGGAAGCGCCGGCGTACGCTTGGCGATCATCAGTTTCGTCAGCACCGACGGCAAAGTGCAAAAACGCGTTCTCGCATCGCATCTTTTGCGCAAACCGAAAAACCGCATCTTGGCTGTCGGCGTCGGCACCTATGCGGCGTTTGCTGAGTTCGCGCAGCGCGGTCTGCAGAAAACCGCCTATATCGCCGCCGATGCTCTCGACATGGTCGCCACAGCGTATACTGCGGCGTGCTCGGGGTGCAGCGGATACACCGCGACCGGTTATCGCGCCGGGCGCGGTATCGTCGCAGTAGACCCGCGCATCATTCCGCTCGGCACCAAGCTCTTCATACCGGGATACGGCTTCGCGATTGCCGGCGACACCGGCGGCGCGATCGTCGGTCACCGGATCGACCTCGGATTCAATTCCGAGAGCGACGCGATCCAGTTCGGCCGCCGCCCAATAAAAGTCTACACGCTCCGCTAGAGAAAACGATGCTCCCATGCACGCGCGGGAGCTGCTCCGGCAATTCGGTTACCGCCCCAAGAAGCGGCTAGGCCAAAACTTTCTCATGGATTCCGGCGCGGCGGCTCGCATCGCGAGCCTCGTCGCGCCTGCTGCCGGCGCGCGCCTTCTGGAAATAGGTCCGGGAACGGGCACGCTGACGCAGGCGCTGCTCGAGACGAAAGCGGACGTCACCGCGATCGAAATCGACGAAGACATGGTACGCATTCTGCGCTCGCGCAACGATCTTGCCGGAGCCGCGATCGTGCACGCCGATGCACTAACCTTTGATTATGCAGCGTTTGCCGGCGGCGAAGCCTGGCGGTGTACGGGGAATCTTCCATACAATATCGCGACGCCGCTGATCATGCGTTTCATCGAAATGACCGGCGGGCCTGAGCTGCTGGTCGTCATGCTGCAAAAAGACGTGGCCGACCGTTTGCGCGCCAAACCCGGAGACCGCGCCTACGGCAGTCTCTCGGTCGCGGTTCAGTACAGGATGCAGGTCGAACGCGCGTTTACGCTCACTCCGCGCGTGTTCTATCCGCAGCCCAAGGTAGACTCGGCAGTCGTGCGATTGCAGCGGCTCGCAAGGCCCGCAGTAGCGGTCGCCGACGAGGCGCGCTTTCTGCAGGTCGTGCGCGGAGCGTTCGCGTACCGCCGGAAAACGCTCGCGAACAGTTTGTCGCTGGCGCTGGACATCGAACGCGCGGACGTAACGAACGCGCTACGGCAGCTCGATTACGATACGGAGATACGTGGAGAACAACTCGCAATCGGCGACTTTGCAAGAATCGCCGGCGTCCTTCCCGCCCGCTAGCAATTTTTCAGGACTCCGTTCGCTTGTAACGTTCGGGGCATTGTTCTTCGCCGTGATCGTCGGGAACGTGGCGCCGAGTATCCAATTTGTCATCGCGCACATGATGGATCGCAACGCGCTCTTGCATCCGCCCGCGGGCGTCTCTCTGGCCACCTTGGCGGGCACGGATTTGGCTGCGATCATCTGCCTAGTGGCGCTGCTGCCGTGGACGGCCCGCACATCGCTCGCAGGGCTCGGGTTTCGAGCGCCGACCGCGCGCACGATCGGCATCGCTGCGATCGGCGCGCTCGCCATGATCGTTCTGACGAACGGTTTGGCATCGTTGCTTGAAACCGCTTTGCACATCAAGGTGCCCGAACAAGCCGTCACCTTGTTCCTGAGCATGAAGACTCCGGCCGGCAAAGCGACGTTCGCGTTTATGGGTATCGTCCTCGCGGCAATCGCCGAAGAGCTGGTCTTTCGCGTCTTTCTTTTCAACGCGATCCGCAGATACGCCAATTTTTGGCTTGCGGCGACGGTAAGCGGCTTGCTGTTCGGATTCGCTCACGCGCAATTCGGTTTCACGCTCGCCCAAAACCTGATTCTCGCCGTGCCGCTGGCCATAGGCGGCATCATCCTTTGCGCCGTCTATGCCAAAACCAGAAATGCCTACGCCTCGATGATTACGCACGGCCTGTTCAATGCCGTTTCGTTCGTAGCTCTGTTCGTCGCGCCGCAACTCGCACAATGATGCTCGCCGTAGACGCCTGGAACCTCGCGGCCGACCGGCGCGGGATGGGGCGATACGTGCGGCGCGTCCTGTACGGTCTGCAAGCGCTCGGCGAAGATGATGTGAGCCTCATCGTCCGCGATCGGGGTACAGCGCAATCGCTGGAGGGCGAGTTCGACTATCCGCTGATTGAAACGCGCGAGTTGCGCAAAAAGCCGCCGCATACGGTGTGGTATCCATGGAACGGCATGCGTTTTGCACCGCATGCTCCATGCTTTGTCACGATCTACGATCCGTTTGCATTCACGTTTCCGCACAAAAACATCATCGCACGGGTGCGCGAACAAGCGCCCATTCGCCGCGCCGTGCGCGAAGCGGACGCGAAAGTCACGATCTCGGAATGGAGCGCCGGCGAGTTGCACAAACTGTTCGGCATCAATGCCGCCGGGATTGATGTGGTGCCGCCCGTCATCGAACCGTTTTGGCACCCCGTCGCGGCCGAACCCGGTTTGACATACGTGCTCTTCGTTGCCGGTCCGGACGAGCGCAAGAACGCGGCCTTACTTTTTGACGCGTTCGAGGCGGCATTCGAAGACCAAGCCGTCGAGCTGATGGTCGCCGGCGAACTCAACGCCGAGGATACGGGCAAATTCGAACGGATGCGCGCGCTCAAGCGGCGCGTACGGCCGGACGACGTAGAGCTGCGAAGCCTGTACTCCGGCGCCGTCGCCGTTGCCGTGCCGTCGCTGGCCGAGGGTTTCGGCTTGCCGGCGGTTGAGGCGATGGCGTGCGGCGCGCCGGTCCTCGCCGCCAATGCTGCGGCACTGCCCGAAGCCTGCGACGGAGGCGCACTATTGATCGATCCGAGCGACCGGATCGCTTGGCGTGACGCCTTGCTGAGCGTCCACAGGGATGCGCAACTGCGCGCGATGTTGCGGGAAGCCGGCCTGGCGCGCGTAGCGCGGTTCGATCCGCTCGCGCCGGCCCGCGGGATCCTGGAGGTTGTCCGGATGTTATCTTGAGCTGCGCGTTTCGTCCACAATAGCGCGCAGCCGTTCGACAAAACGCTCGGGCGAAAATTTCTCGGCGTGCGCGCGCAGCGTGCGCGGGTCGTACCGGGCCGGATCGAAGTTTTGCATCGCTTCGGCCAGCGCTTGCGCGGACGGCTCGTCAAAGAACTCGCCGGTTTGGCCCTCAACGATCGTTTCGAGTGCGCCGCCGGCGCGAAAAGCGATCGCCGGACGTCCCGTCGCGGCCGCCTCCAGCGGCACCAAGCCGAAATCTTCTTCGCCCGGTACGATCGCGGCTCGCGCATTTCCCAACAGACGATTCATCTCCGCGTCGTCGACGTACCCGGCCATCCGAACCCACGGGGACTCGGCTGCTAAGGCACGCAGCCGCCTTTCATCCGGTCCCGTGCCCACAACGACGAGCGCGACGTTCGCGATCGCAGCCGCACGGATCGCGAGTTCGATGCGTTTGTACGGCAGCAGGCGCGACGCAACGAGAAAATAGTTTCCTTCGCCCGTTCCCGCGCTAAAACGTTCGAGGTCGACAGGGCAGTGCAGCACCGTGCTCTCGCGCCCATAATACCGTTCGATGCGATCCGCGACGTTGCGCGAGTTCGCAATCAAACGCGTGGGCAGCTGCGCTGCGCGCTTATCCCACTCTATCAAGCGCCGGACAACCGGTCGAGCGACGAACGATGACCTGCCGACGTATTCGTCGTAGGCGAACGCAAACCGGCTGACGGTGTTCACATAACAGATGTGCACCGCACCCGGCGGAACCCGAATTCCTTTCGTCCATGCCGTCGTCGAGCTGACGATCGTGTCGAAGTCCGAGAAATCAAACCGTTCAAATGCGCGCGGATAAAATGGCGCGAGGTACCGGAAGTAGCGGTTCGCGCCGGGGATCGCATTTAAGTAGGAAACGCGCACGCGCTTGGGATCGACCAGATCGGCTGTCGCGTGCGGATCGTGCAGGGCCGTGTAAATGGGTGCGTCCGGGTAGGCGCGCGCGATGTGCGCGAAGACGCGTTCGGCGCCGCCCCGCTGATTTAGGTAATCGTGGACGAGCGCGACGCGCAAGCGGCCTATGGAGACGAGTTTTGCTGCGTCTCGCGCGGAAGCACGAGCGCGATGTTCGGCAGACCCAAATACTTGACGGCAACGCGCTGCAGGTCGGCGGCAGTCACGGCATTGATCGCCGCGATCGTCTGCGACACGTAGTCCGGCGGGAGCTGCCGGCTCACAAAAACGCTCGCCAGCCAAGCGCGATCGTGCAGCGACGTCGATTGTTCGAGGAAGCGGCCTACCGCGAACGCTTTCATGTCGCTGAGATCGCCTTGCAACTTGGCATGCCCCAGAACGTTCACGATCGTCAGTGCCGTCGCGAACACGCGCGTCGGGTCGCCGCCGCCGTCAACGTAGACGACGACGTTGGCGGGATGCGAATCGAAATTGTAGATTGCTCCGACGCCGCGCTGCGCTAGGGACGGCGTTGAAAGTGCCGGCACGCCGGCAACGTCGGCGAGCGTGCGCTGCAAGAGCGACGTCAGCACGAGCATCGCGCCGAAGTCGCGCCCCTGCAGATCCGGAGCTTTATACTGCGCAACCAGCCACGGCACCGGAATGTCCCGGCGCGCGATGAGTTGGCGCGAGTTCGAACTCAGGTCTGCCGTGGTTACCTTTGCGGCTACGGACGAGCCCGCAGGCAAAACATTCAGCACGTCGTCGAATGCGGCGGACGGCACGTTTTGGATTTTGCCGACAGTGCTGATGACTGCGCCGCCGCGCAGATAATGGGCCGCAAAGAAACTGCGCGCGTCGCTCGGGCGAAAACCGGCCAGCGTTTGCGGCAATCCCAACGGCGGCATGCCCGCATCGGAATTCTTGTAGAATGTGCGGTTGAGCATCTGCAAGCCGACGGCAAGCGCGAACTGTTGCGTCTGAGCACTTCGCGCGTTCAACGATTGGCGCGCTTGGCTGAGCGCTGCCGCGCTAAAATCCGGCCGCGCCAACGCGCTGCGAAAGAGCCCCAGCCCGGTTTCGTACGTGCCGGGCGTGCCTTCGAGATAGAAACGCACATCGTGCGGCCCGATGTCGTAGCCGATCGATCCGCCGTTGTCCGCGATCGCGTCTTGCAGTGACTCGTTGCCGGCTACGCGCGTCTGCAGAATCGCCTCCGCGACCAGCGCCGCGAGCCCATTCTGCGATGGGGTCTGACGGTCGAGTCCGGCCAGCACGCGTACCTGCGTACCGATCAGATCGGCCGCGGGATCGTCCTGGCGCACGAGCGTCCAGCCTATGCTGTTCGAAACGGAAAAAGTCGCCGATGCGCGCGCCGTCGCGCAGCAGAGGCACGAGACGGCGAGCAAAGCAACGAACGCAGCCAGTCGTTTCATGTCGCGCTGCTCGTTCCGGGCGTACTTTGAATCAAGTGCACGATGACCGGATGCGCGAGATACGTACGAACGGCCTGCGCAACGAATTGCGGGTCGAGCGAAGCGGCTGCAGCTAAATATGCTCCCGAATCGTTACCGGGAGCGTACTGCGCGTTGCCTTCGGCCGCATACCAGCCGGCGTTATCCGCACGGGCGACCGGCGTTTGGATCTGGCTCAAGATGTGATAGACGAACGCTTTTTGCGCGCGTGCAAAAACTGCCGCGTCCAGCGGCTTGGTCATTCCGGAAACCGCGTCGAGAATGTTCTGCTGCACGCTGCTCGCCGTGTCGCCCGAAACCGTGACGAGCAGAACGCCGGGATCGTGCAGCGTGATGAATTGACCCGTAACGAAGATGTCGGGGCGCGTGCGAATGCTCTGCGGCAGCGTGCCGTGATCGGGATCGAAAAGATAATCCGCCACAAAGTCCATGGCTGTAGCCGCGCGCGTATCGGAAATGCTCGGACCGGCCCATGCCACTCCTAAGCCCGCGGCGCGCGCGCTAACGGTGGATTCGCCCAGCTGAGCCGCGAGCTTTGAATCGAAGGGCACGTCAAGCGCGGGGCTCGCTGACGGCGGATTCACCGAGACCGCATTGCCGCCTAAAGAGATGACTGCATTCCCGGCTCGAAATGCTCGCGTCGCAAACGCCCGCACGTCGGACGGCGCGAGTGTTGCGAAGGCCGCCGCGTCCGGAACGGGCGCGTAATGCGCAGGGCCATCCGCGAACAGCCGCGCGAAGAGCGCGTCTTGCAGCGTGCGCGCGGAGTCAAAGGGTTGCTGAGCCGCCACGATCGCGCTGTCTTGCGCGGCAGCTTTTAGTCCGGCATCCGTTATCAGGCCGCTAAAATACGCGCCGGTCATGGCGCGCAGTACCGAAGCCGACGACGCGGCAGGTACGCTCGCGCCGATCATCGCGATGTCGGGATAAACTTCAATGGAAAGCGAACCGCCGAGCCGGTTCACGATTTCGCTGATCGACGATCCGCCGGCCGGCTTGGAAGCTGCGACAGCCGCGATTGCCATCCGGGCGATCCCGGGCGACTTGAGATCGTATCCGGCGGCCGGCGCGCGATACCACAGCTCGATCGCCGTAGTGGCGACCGTCGGATCGGAATGAACGGTAACGACTTGCGCCCGCGCCGGCGCGTTGAGCGCCGCTGCCAGACACAGAGCCGCCGCCGCACCGCGCACGGCTCGAACGATCATGCCGGTTCCGGTGAGATGTTGGGCGGCAGCCGCTTGGGTTTCTCCGCGCGCTTCCCTTCCTCGGTAACGGGCGCGGATGGCGGCGCAGCTTCCGCGGGCGGCTCGTCGCCGCGCACGAAAGGACGGCCTTCGAGGATCGCTTTGACCTCTTCACCTTCAACGGTTTCGTATTCGAGCAACGATCCGACCATGCGCTCGACTTTGTCCCAGTTTTCCAGCAACAGCGTGCGTCCGCGGTCGTAACAGCCTTCGATAATGCGGCGCACTTCGGTGTCGATCCGCGAGGCGATCTCTTCGGAGTAATTACGATCTTCGCCGAAGTCGCGTCCCAAGAAGACTTGGTGATTGCCGCGGCCGTACTGAATCGGCCCGAGCGTATCGGACATGCCGTACTGCGTCACCATGCGGCGCGCGAGTTCGGTGGCTTTCTCGAAGTCGTTGCTCGCGCCGGTCGTGACGTCTTTGAACTTGATCTCCTCGGCCAACCGTCCGCCCAGCATGCGGCTGACGATGGCCAGCAGCTCTTCTTTCGTTTGGCTGTGCCGGTCATCTTCGGGCAGCGACCAAGTGATGCCGAGCGCCATGCCGCGCGGAATGATCGTCACCTTGTGGATCGCGTCGCCCTTGTCGGTCAATCCGCCGACGATCGCGTGGCCGGATTCGTGATAGGCCGTGATCTCCTTTTCTTTTTGCGACATCACGATCGAACGGCGTTCGGGACCGACGATGACGCGATCGATCGCCTCGTCGCAATCGTTCATCTCGATCGTGGTCTTGTTGCGGCGCGCGGCCAGCAGCGCCGCTTCGTTCAGCAAGTTCTCCAGGTCGGCGCCCGAGAATCCGGGCGTGCGTTTGGCCAGCGTTTCCAGCGCGACTTCCTTGGCCAGCGGTTTATTGCGCGCGTGAATTTCGAGAATCTTCTGGCGGCCTCGCACGTCGGCGCGGTCGACGACAATTTGACGGTCGAAGCGTCCCGGACGCAAGAGCGCCGGATCGAGCACGTCGGGGCGGTTGGTCGCGGCGATCAGAATCACGCCGGTGTTTTGATCGAAGCCGTCCATCTCGACGAGTAATTGGTTCAGCGTCTGCTCGCGCTCGTCGTGTCCGCCGCCGAGCCCTGCACCGCGCTGACGTCCGACTGCGTCGATCTCGTCGATGAAGACGATGCACGGCGCCGACTTCTTGGCTTGGTCGAAAAGGTCGCGCACGCGCGATGCGCCGACGCCGACGAACATCTCGACGAAGTCGGAGCCGGAGATCGAGAAGAACGGCACGCCGGCCTCGCCGGCGATAGCGCGCGCCAGCAGCGTCTTGCCGGAACCCGGCGGTCCTAACAGCAGCACGCCTTTGGGAATGCGCGCACCCAACGCTTGAAATTTCTTCGGATATTTCAAGAACTCGACGATCTCGCCAAGCTCTTCTTTGGCTTCGTCAACGCCGGCCACGTCGTTGAACGTCACCTTGGGACGGTTCTCGGAGAGCGTCTTGGCGCGCGAGCGCCCAAACGAGAGCGCTTGATTTCCTCCGCTCTGCGCTTGCCGCAGAATGAGGAAGATGAGAAACGCGACGATGACAAACGGAACGGCGGTGAGAGCGAACGTCAGGACATTCGAAGAAGGCACGGTTTCGAATTTTACGCTGCCCTTTACGTGACGCATCACTTGATCGACGAACGCCGAGTCGCGATTTGGAAGCGACGTCATATAATGCGTGTTGTCCGTAAGCGTGCCGGTGACGTCGGTCCCGACGGCGTCGAACGTCTTTACTTGATTCGCAACGAGCTTCTGGTGGAACGCGTTGTAATCGAGCTGCACGACTTCCGTCGGCGGCACCACGATGCGCTGCACGATAAGGACAACCACGGCGAACGCGACGAGGATGAGGAGGATGGCCCGAATATTCTTGCTCACAATTATTCCGAAAACACCCAGGACTGCAGCTGCGCGAGGTAGGGGAGGTTGCGATAGTTTTCTTGGTAGTCCAAACCGTACCCTACGACAAACACCTCAGGCGCGACCAAACCGACGTAATCCACGGGCACCTCGACGCGCCGGTTGTACGGTTTATCGAACAGGACGCACGATCGCAGACTGGCCGGTTCGCGCCCGGAGAGTAACGAACGAAGGTACTGCAGCGTGAGCCCGTTGTCGATGATATCCTCGATCACGAGCACGTTTCTGCCCGCAATCTTTTCACCGGTATCCTTCAGCAATCGCACCTCTCCGCTCGACCGGGTCGAGTTTCCATAACTGGAAACGACGATGAAGTCGAGTTCGATTCTGCTGGGGCCGTCGGGCAGGCGCGAGAGGGCTCGAACCAAGTCCACAGTCACATACAGCGCTCCCTTTAACACGCCCAGCACGAGGAGCGGTTTCCCGGCGTAATCACGGGCAATCTCACGCGCCAAACGCTCGATGGCAGCCGCGATCTCCTCGACTGAAAAGAGTTCCTTTTCGATCGTCTTTTCGTAGGTCAGCGTGCCGCTCATCACTTCCGTTGTACGACCAAGGCCCCCCCGGCGACTTCAATTTCGACCCCCGGAGCCATGAAAAAGCGGCCGGAGGCTCCCTGCTGGAGGGCCCGGACCGCAGCCTCGACGTGCTCGAAATCCACCCCGTCCAACGCCTCGTGCTCGCGCAGCGCCTGCCGGACCTGCCGTCGCGCCGCGGCCAGCGGCGTGGCCGCGAGCTCGGCGCCCACGACTTCGGCGGCCCGGGCGACGGCTGCGTCGAGGCCGGGGAATAGCGGCCGCAGGGCTTCGAGCGCCAGCCGGACGGCGTTGCGCCGCAGCGTCCGGTCGGCGTTGGTCGGATCGATTGCGTACGGCAGGCCCGCGAACTGGACGTACGAGCGGAGCTCTTCGCGCTCGAGGCGCAGCAGCGGACGGGCAAGCTCGAGATCCATTCCGAGCGCGCGTCGCGCCGGCATGCCCGCCAATCCATCGGCTCCCGCTCCGCGAAAGAGCGCGAGCAGTACCGTTTCAGTTTGATCGCCGGCCGTGTGGCCCGTGGCAACAACGGTAGCGCCGGCCTCGCGCGCCAGTCTTTCGAGGGCCTCGTATCGGGCTTCGCGCATCGCGGCTTCGTCCCGCCGGCGCAGCTGTAATCCCATCACCTTTAATGGAAGGCCGAGAGCTGCCGCGACGCGCAAAACGACGGCCTCGTCTTGCCAAGCCGATTCGCGCACGCCGTGGTTGACGTGCGCCAGCGTCAGGCGCAGACGCAGCGGCTTCAAAAGCGCCTGCAAAATCGCGGCCAGCGCCACGCTGTCGGAGCCGCCGCTACAGGCGATCAAGACGTGCTCGCCGGCGCGAATCGCGCCGTCGCGCTTCACGCTCTGCTCGATCCCCAGCAACGGCTTGGTGCCTCGCATCAGCGGGAGTGGCGAGCGATCTCGCGCTCGACGTCGCGCTTGGCGGTGTCCGCGCGTTTATCCCAGAGTTTTTTGCCGCGCGCCAGGCCGATTTCCACTTTGGCTTTGCCGCGTGTGAAGTACAGACGCAGTGGAACCAGCGTCAGGCCTTTTTCGGAAGCCTTCCCGCCCAAACGCACGATCTGTTCTTTGTGCAACAGCAGTTTGCGCGGACGATCCGGCTCGACGTTCGAGAAGCTCCCTTGTTTATATGCCGGGATGTGCATGCCGAGCAGCCACATCTCTCCGTCCCGGAGCCGCGCGTAGGCTTGATTCAGGCTGATGCCGCCCGCCCGGATCGATTTGATCTCGGTTCCGGTGAGCGCGATACCGGCCTCGAGCGACTCCAGAATGTGAAATTCATGGCGCGCGCGGCGGTTGTCTACCGCGGGCGCTGCTTTCTTGACGGCTTTGGCAACTCGCGTTTGTTTAGATTTTGCCATCGGCCAAATGATCGTCGGCATCTTCGACGCGTCCTTGCGCGACGAACCGGCCCTCCGCCTCGACGAGCACCGCGCCGGTTTCGTCGCTGACGTGGGCTTCGATCTCCAAAACGTTGCGGCGCATCCACTTGATGCGTCCCTCGATCGCGATCGGCGCGTTCAGCGGAACCGGTTTGCGAAAGCGCGCGTTCATGCTGCCGGTCACGCCGCGATAGCCGGCGTATCCCGCCGCGTGCGCCATCGCTTCGTCGAGCAGCGCCAGCGCGACGCCGCCGTGTGCGATGCCCCGCCACCCTTGAAACTGATCGCCCAGCGTGGCGCGCGCACGGACGCCGTCGTCGCCGTTCCGTTCAAACTTGAGGTGCATGCCGATCTCGTTTTCCGGTCCGCATGCGAAACAGTGGCCGTCGTCGATCGGCCTCATCGGCCTTGCTCGAGCCGCGTCGCGAGTACTTCGGGCAAACCGGCCGCCAAGATCTTTTCTTGAACGGCTCTAATCGGATACTCGTAACGCACCCACTCCACGCGTCGAGCTTCCGGCTCGTAGAACACAAAAGATGGTTGCGGATTGAGATCGCGCGGCTGCCCGACGCTACCGACGTCGATGATATACCGCTTGCCGGGTTCGAGCTGCAGTTCGCCCCCGTGCTGCCGGTGCTCGTGGCCGATGCTGCCGTCGGCTTCCAGCGAGTAGTACTCCGCAACGTGCGTGTGTCCGACGAAGATCAGCGGCGCGTCGGTGCGTTCGAACGCCGCCTTGGCGTGCCGCTTCTCCAAAATGTACTCGAAGTAGTTCACGGGCGCGCCGTGCACGAGCAAGAACTCAGGATGGCGCACTTCGTATCCCAAGCCGTTGAGCCACTCGATGTTGCTGCGATCGATCTTGCCCTGCGTCCAGGCGATCGCCGTGCGCGCCGCCGGGTTGAAATACTCCACGCCGAAGTTGTCGACCGCCGCGACTTCATGGTTGCCCAGCACGCACTCCGCCGCACGCTCGCGGATCATGCTCACGCACTCGTTCGGATTGGGTCCGTATCCGACCGTGTCGCCTAAACACAACACGCGATCGTCCGGCTTCATCAGCGCGAAGGCAGCTTCAAGCGATTCGAGGTTGCCGTGAATGTCCGAGACGATCGCGTACCTCATGCGAGTTCCCGCCACAGGACGCGCAGGCGAGCCGCGAACTCATCGCGCTCCGCAGCCGTTCCGACGCTGATTCGCACGAAGCGATCCAGCGGCGGTGCGCTCGGTTTGCGAATAAAGACGCCGCGCGCCAGCAGCGCGTTCATGATCGCGGTCGCGGCCTCATTGCCGCCGAAGTCCACGCAGACGAAATTTGTGCACGACTCCAAGTACGGCCGTCCGAGCGAGCGCGCAAGCGAGTAGTAGTCTTCCCGGCCCCGCGCGGTCTCCGCCACGACATGCTGGGTGAACTCGGGATCTTCCAGCGACGCCAGCGCGCCAATCTGCGCGTTACGGTTGACTCCGTAGTGCAATCGAATCTTTTGGAACGTGGCCACGTTGCGTGGCGTGGCAATCGCGTAGCCGATGCGCGCGCCCGCCATGCCGTACGCTTTGGAAAACGTACGCACGCGCAGCAAACGCCCGTGAATGAGCTCGGGAATGACCCTTCGCTCATCCACGAAATCGGCATACGCTTCGTCGAGAAAGAGCATGGACTCATCGGGGAGCGCCTCGAACAGGCGCGCGATCTCGCCGGGCGGCAGCAGGGTGCCGCTGGGATTGTCGGGATTCGCGATGTACACGATCGCCGGACGAAGTCTCCGGGCCGCCTCGACCAGCGCGTCCACGTCGACGAATCCGTCGGGCCGGTAGTCAACCGTGGCAAGTTTCACTCCGAATCCCATGACGTGATAGTTGAAGGTCGGGTATGTGCCGCGCGTCGTGAGCGCGGTTGCGCCCGGCGACGCGAACGCGCGTACAGCCAGTCCCATCAAATCATCGATACCTGAGCCGACGCTGACGTTCTCAATCGCGCAGCCGTGCCGCACCGCCAGGAGTGCCCGCAGATCGTACGACTCGGGATCGCCATACCAAGAGATGCGCGGCAGCTCGGCGCTCATCGCAGCCACCGCTTTCGGCGATGGTCCGAAGGCGCTTTCGTTCGCGCCCAGCCGCAGCAGCGAGGCATGCCCGCCTTCGCGCATGAGCTGTTCCGGGCCGATAAACGGCGTCATCGGCGGAATCGCTTCGATGTGCGGCGCCGCCAAGAACTCGACGTTCTTCGTCATCATCTCCTACAAGAAACGCGTCGCGAGCACAGTATCGCCTGCCGCGACGGACTCTACCGATTCGCCCAAAGTCAGAAATCCGCTTGCACGCGCGAGGAGGCTGACCGAGGCCGAATACATCTCTAAAGGATGGGCGGCGAAAATTCCGCCCGATTCCTCCAAACGCACCGGCACGTACTGCGTCCATCCGGCGCGCTTGCGCACGGCGCGCGCAAGGGTCGCTTCGACCTGAGCGGCGCGAGCAAGCGCACCAACAGCGTGCGCGACGATCGGCGCTGCCACGGCTTCCAAAATCATCAGGGCCGACGTCGGGTTGCCGGGCAGTCCCACGACCGGCTTTCCCGCCACGGCTGCAAGCACAGTTGGCTTGCCGGGCTTCACCCGCAAACCGTGCACGATCACACCCGGCTCGCCCAAACGATCTATCAGACGCGGCGTGAGATCGCGTAAACCGACCGAAGAGCCGCCGCTCAAAATGACGCCGTCGCACTCGGCGTGCGCGGCGCGCAAGAGTTTTTCGTAGGCGGCTTCTTCATCGGGCGCGATCGGATAGTGTTTGGCCGCAGCGCCCAATGCTTGGAGTTTGCCGGCGAGCGCCCAACGGTTGGAGTCGGGCACTTGCGCGCCGTGTGGGCGGCTGCGAACGTCGATCAGTTCGTCGCCGCTGGAAATAATTGCGAAGGTTGGAACGGCAAACACGGGCACGTCCACGATGCCGAGCGCGGCCAGCACGCCCAACTCCGCGCCGCCGATCCGGCGCCCTTCTTCCACTATAGTCTCGCCCGGTAGCATGTCGGAGCCGGCCGGCACGATGCAGTCGCCGGCCGCGATCGCGGCGGCTATGTGGACTGCTTCGCCCTCGACGCGCGCATCCTCAATCGGCACAACTGCATCCGCGCCGGACGGCAGAGCTCCGCCCGTCGGAATCCGCACGGCCGTCCCAGGTTCGAGTGCGCCCGGCCAAAGCTCGCCCATGCGAATCTCGCCGGCGATACGCAGTTGCGACGGCGTGTCATGCGAACGAACTGCAAAACCATCCATCGCCGAACGCGCGATCGCGGGTTGCGCCGAACCGGCGGCGATCGGTTTGGCGAGCACGCGTCCCCAAGCGCGCTCGAGCGGAACGGCTTCGGTCTTTGGAGCCAGCAGTTGCGCGCGCGCGAAATAGAGCGTGAGCGCCTGCTCCGGCGCGAGCAACGCGTCGCTCTGAAATCCTGCGTTTTGCAGGTCGCCTTGCAGACCTCGCATAATGCGGCGTTCCTTCATATGTTGGATATTGGTCTCATTCGTCGCGATCCGGAGCGCGTTCGGCGTTCGGCGAAGCGCCGCGGCCACGATCCTGCGTTCGTGGGCGAAGTTCTGCGTTTGGACGAGGAGTACCGCTCCGCGCTGACCGCGGTCGAGAGCGCGAAGGCCGAGAAGAACCGCCTTTCGTCGGAGATTGGAAAAGCTGCCGACAAGGCCGCGGCCGCGCGCGATCTGCGTCCGAAACTCGACGGTCTGAGCGGGCGCATCGAAGAACTCGAAAATCGCGTGCGCGACCTCTCGCCGGACGAACCAAACTCGCCGCTCTTCGAACTGCTCGCGCAGACACCCAACCTGTTGGACGATTCCGTTCCCGACGGCAGCGACGAATCGCACAACGCCGTCCTGCGCAGCTGGGGCGAACCGCCGAAGTTTTCATTCGAACCGCTGCCGCATTGGGAGTTGGGCGAACGCCTAGGCATCATCGATTTTCAGCGCGCCGTGAAACTCTCCGGAGCGCGCTTTTCGATTCTGTCGGGCGCCGGTGCGCGGTTGGCGCGTGCGCTCACACAGTTCTTTCTGGATCGCGCGTCCGGTAAAGGCTATATCGAAATCAATCCGCCGATTCTGGTTTCGCGCGAAACGATGTGGTCGACCGGGCAGTTGAGCAAGTTTGCCGACGCGATGTTCCGGGACGACGAAGCTGAACTCTTCCTCATTCCGACGGCTGAGGTTCCGCTCACGGCGATGCACGGCGGCGAGATTCTTCCAATTGAAACGCTGCCCCGAAAGTACGCGGCTTATACACCGAACTTCCGCAAAGAAGCGGGCGCCGCCGGCAAAGATACGCGCGGCATCATCCGGCAGCATCAATTCGAAAAAGTCGAACTCGTTTGGCTTTCCGCGCCGGAGAGTTCGGATGAAACGTTGGAACAACTCACGCACGATGCCGAAGCTCTGCTCAAAGAGTTGGAACTTCCGTACCGCGTGGTGGCACTATGCGCGGGCGACGTCGGCTTCAACGCCGCCAAGACCTATGACATCGAGGTGTGGGTGCCGAGCGCAAAAACGCATCGCGAAATCAGCTCTTGCTCGAACTGCACCGACTTCCAGGCGCGTCGCGCCGCGATCCGCCTACGCCGCGACGCAAAAGCCAAGCCGGAACTCGTGCATACCCTCAACGGCTCCGGGCTGCCGATCGGGCGCACACTGCTGGCAATTCTGGAGAACTTTCAGCAAGCCGACGGATCCATCCGCATTCCGGCCGCGCTGCAACCCTACATGCAGGGCGAAAAAACGATCATTACCGCTTGAAATCTACAGCGACTACAACGGCGGCCATCGCTACGAAGTAAAGCACGGCCAGTGCCTGTCTGGCCATTTCAGGTCAAACGCTCCGGTAGGTTTGCAAGGTAATCCGCCAGCGCAGTCACGTACGATGACGGCGTCGCGGTAGCTGCCTGCGCTCCGCGCCGCGCCTCGATAAGAACGCTGGAATGTTCCGCGTCGAGTGCGGCAACAGTACATGTCAGCCGTTCCGAGTTAATCAAACCGAAGCCGGCCTCAATCGTTCCGCGTTCGCGCTCTTCGTCGCGAATGAAGCCGCCTAAAACGCGCTCGATGCCGTCGCGGCAGCGGTCGAACGCTTCATCCTTGGAAACGGCAAGCTCGATCGTGCGCGACGGGTGCAGCGCAATTGTTTTCGGCGCGGCGATCCCCAGCCACGCGATCATCCGGCGAAGAACGGTTCGCTCGCCTCGACGCGGTGCACCTCGTTCAGCGCGCTGATCCGCTGCACGATAGTGGTCAGTTCTTTTCCAATCTCCAGCTCGATGCTGTACTGCACCTCGATCGTCTCTTCAGTTCCCTGCGCCACGATCGAGACGACCTTGCTGTCGTACGCCAGCCTCTCAGCTGCCAGGATGCGGGCAATTGCATCGAGCGCCATATGTCCGGAGGCGCAGACGACGCGAACGTTCGCCTCGCGTTTCATGCGGAACGCACGCATAAGACTCTCGTCGGGAATCGAGAGTGCGCCCAGCGTAATTGCCGTCGCAACCAGGCCCGTCACCAGTCCGAACGAATTGGAATACCCGAGCAGCAACCCAACGGCGGCGGCCATCCAGATGCTGGCAGCCGTTGTGAGGCCATGCGCAGTCCCGTTCTGCCGGATAATCGCGCCCGCGCCCAAGAATCCGATGCCGACCACGATGTAGGACGGAATGCGCGTATCGTTCAGATGCGCGCCCATCGCCGTGAATGCAGCGGATGCCGCCGCCACGATCAGATGCGTGCGGAAGCCGGCCGGTTTGTGCGCGGCCTGGCGCTGTAAGCCGATCGCGCCGCCGAGTATCGCCGCGCCGAGAATCCCGAGCAGCGGTGAAAAGCTGAACTCCACCCAGTTTAGTTCCCCGATACGTCCCACGATTCCGGTGAGACCGGGAAGCGCAGCATAGTGCGCCGGAATCCGTGCACACGCGTACTAAGACCGTCAAAATATGTCTCATAGTAGATCGGTATAACGGGAAGCCCTTCGTGAACCAGCCGCTGCATCGCCAGAAAGTCCAGTTGGCGCCGCTGCGAGCTGCGCGTCGTTTGCTGGTCGGCGAAGAGCGCTTCGAAACGCGGATCACAGAAACGCGAAATATTGCTTCCATTCACGGTCGCCTGCGCGCACGTGAAGACGATCGATTGCTCGGGATCGGCGCCGCCGAGCCACCCATCAATCGCGATGGCGAAGCGCGCGTTGCGAATGGGGCCTTCGGGCGCATTGAACAGCGTCGTGGGGAATGGTTTTATCGTCACCCGCACGCCGGCAGCGGCGAGCTGGCGCTGGACCACGGTCGCAATGCGCAGCCGGACGGCGTCGCCGGACTGCAGCACCAAGAGCGCATCGATCGTTTTGCCGCCAAGCAATGCGCGCGCTGCGCGAAGGTCGTACGGAGACGCATGGATTTCGGCGTCGTGCCAGCGCAGAACGGGCGGCAGAAACGATCCGGCAGCGGGATAGGCGCCCTGATACGCCTTGCTCAACGCTTGCATGTCGAGCGCCGCCGCGATCGCGCGCCTGACCGACAGCGCGTTAGCCGGCGGCCGCAACGTTTGCAGCGTCAGCCAAAGCGTTGCGTTCTCCGCAGTGCGCGCCACGCGCAAACCCCCGGTGTGCTCGACTTGCGCAAGTGACTGCGGCAGCAATGGGGCGACGTCAACGTCTTGCGACTGCAAAGCGACTAAGGCCGACCCGCGATCCGGAATCATGCGCAGCTCGATCCTTACGAGCTTCGGCTTCGGCGAAAAATAGGGATTGGGAATGAGCACGACACGGTCGCCGCGCCGCCACTGCGCCACCCGGAACGGGCCCGTACCGAATGGGTGCTGTTCCCAACCGGCGTGCTGTAACTGCGTGGATCCGAACGCGTGCGCCGGCAAAATGCCGAACGCGAAATCCGACTGCGCGAAAAGATCGCTGACGGCGGCGTTCCACGGCCGTTTGAGCTGAATCAGAACCGTGTAGCGATCGGGCGCGATCAGCCGCGCAACGCGGCGGTAAGCGTCCTGCGAGAGCACCGCATTCCGAGAATCCAGAATGGCGCGATAAGTGAATGCGACGTCAGCCGACGTGAACTCGACGCCGTCGGCGAAACGCACGTGCCGGCGCAGATGATAGACGATTCGCGTGCCGTCGGCCGACACGTCGCCGTTGGCGCGGCTGGGAATGCGCGTCAGCAGGACGGGAACGAGCCGGTTACGCTCGTCCATCCCAACCAAAGTCTGGCAGACCAGCAGATCGTAACCGATCGTATCCTGGTCGTGGGCCAGGAGCGGGTCGAGCGACGATGGGTCCGAGAGATCGGCGATTCGCAAAACGTGCGCCTCTCCCGCACCGCGGTGCGACGATCCGCCCGCGCACGACGCGAGACAGATCGCGAGAACCAGCATGCTCAGGCGCAGCATACGCTCGCCCTTCGCCGCACCGCAAGGCGAACACTAGCGGATTTTTCGCTCGGGGCCCGTATGGTGGATTTCATGATTGGACCGTTCATGCGATTGCTTATCGCCGCGGCATTCTTCGCGTGCGCGGCGGCGCCGGCACTTGCCGATCCCACGCCGGCACCCGCGCCCACACCGTCGCCGGTCACGTTCTCGGGCGTCGTCAGCGGATTCACGTTTCACGCCGACAACCCGAACGCGACGGGCGCGCTCGATACCGCCAGCGGCGCCGATCTTGCAACACGTACGCAGCTCGGCAACGCGCTGATCACGATCGCGCGCACCACCGGCACGTTCCGCTTCAGCGTGACCGCCGGCGCGTATGCGTTTCCGGTCGTGGGGCAAAGCATCAATCCGACGTTTCAGCAATTTGCGAACACGAATCTGTACGGCTACATCCCGAACGCGTACGTGCAGTACGTTCCGGATGCAAATTGGACGATCAGTCTCGGCAAGCTTCCAACGCTTATCGGTCAAGAGAACGGCTTCACGTTTCAAAACGTGAACGTCCAGCGCGGCCTCGTTTGGAACGTCGAGCCGGTCGTCAGCCGCGGCCTCCGCGTGGCTTACGCGAATTCAACTTTCAACGCGACGCTCGAGTACAACGACGGCTACTACTCCGGCAACCATCGCGCGATCGAAGGCCAGCTCGGCTGGACGCCCAACGCCAGGACCAGCCTCGCGTTCATCTTCATCGTGCCGGATGCGAACACGCCGTCGAATGCGACCGCGTTCGTGGCGAACAAGCGCGAATACGATCTGATGTACACGCAGCAGATCGGCAAGCTGCAGCTCTTGCCGTACGCGCTCTGGATTCAATCACCGGCCAGCCGGAACGCCGGCTTGGTCTCAAGCGAATCCGCCTTCGGCGCTTCTCTGATCGCGAGTTGGGCGTTCAACAGCGTGTTCTCGCTGGGCGGCCGCATCGAGACGCTCGCCAACAACAGCTCGCGCTTCGACTTCAGCAACAACTCGGATTTCCTAGGCTATGGCCCGGGCAGCAGCGCGACTTCGTTCACGCTGACGCCGGCGTACAAGATTGCTCACCTCTTCGCGCGCGGTGAGTATTCGCACGTCAATATCTCCGGACTGCTGCCCGGATTCGGGTTCGGGCCGGCCGGATTCAACACGATGCAAACTCGCGTCGGCTTGGAGATCGGCGCGCAGTTCTAGCTAGAGACCGAGCGGGTACGCCTCCTCGCCGTGCAGCGTAATGTCGAGCCCCGCTTCTTCAACGTCGCGATCGACCTTCGTCTGCGTCACCTTGCTAATCAGCCATAGGAATCCGTACGTAAAGACGAACGCCCACAGGCTGCACATAAACGCCGAAGCGATCTGAACGAAGAAGAATCGCGTTCCACCGTAGAACAGGCCGTCCGCGCCGGCCGGATTCCACAGATGCGACCCAAAGAGCCCAAGCATGGTGATGCCGAGAACGCCGCCGACGCCGTGCACACCCCATACGTCAAGCGCGTCGTCCCACTGCAGTTTGTTCTTGAGCGCGACTGCCCAGTAGCAGACGAGTCCCGCGGCAATGCCGATCACGATCGAGGTGACCGGCGAAACGTATCCAGCAGCGGGCGTGATGGTGGCAAGGCCCGCGACCGCGCCGGTCAGCAGTCCGACGAACTTGGGTTGACGTCCCCGCGCCCATTCCACGAGCAGCCACGTGATCGCGGCGAATGATGCGGCGATGTCCGTGTTCAGAAATGCCGATGCGGTAACGGCGTCAACACGCAGCTCGGAGCCCGCGTTGAAACCGTACCAGCCGAACCATAGCAACCCGGTGCCCAATGCAATCAGCGGAATGTTGTGCGGTTTGTTCTCGATCACGTACCGGCGTCCAATGAATAACACCGAGGCGAGCGCCGCAAATCCCGCCGATGCGTGCACCACGATGCCGCCGGCGAAATCTTCGGCTCCCCACTTTGCAAGCAAACCGTTCGGACTCCACAGCATGTGAACGAACGGAAAGTAGACGAAGATCAGCCAGCCGGTCAGAAAGATGAAATACGCTTTGAACGTGATGCGGTTGGCGAATGCGCCGGTGATAAGCGCCGGCGTGATGATTGCGAACATCATCTGATAGGCGATGTGAACGACCAACGGAATGCCGGCGTCGTTGCCCGTGAACATCGTGTGCAGCGTGACGCCGTTGAGCATGAAGTAGGTCGCCGGATTTCCGACCAATCCGTGCCAGTCGGGGCCGAAGCACATCGAGTAGCCGAAGACCACCCACAGAACCGTCGTCCAGCCCAGCGACATGAAGCTTTGAATCATGATGGTCAGGACGTTCTTGCGCCCGACCAGGCCCCCGTAGAAAAAGGCGAGCCCGGGCGTCATGAGCATGACGAGGCTCGCACAGATAAGCATGAATCCGGTGTTGCCGATGTTAACCATGGAGCCGCCGTTCGGCAGCCAGCCTTACTCCTCTTTTCGGGCCAGCCTGCGGCGCGCCGTGGCAAGGTCCATCGTGCCCTCGGTCAGCGCCGTGAGGATTTCGGCCTGCTCGCGAGCCCTGATCGCGGACAACTCCGCGCCGACTTCGTGCACGACGTTGCGCAGCATCGCGATTTCATCCGGCGCGAACGTCTCGCCGTTGACCCGCGGACCGCAGACGAACGCGCCGGTCAGTTGTCCGCGCACGGCCAGCGCGAAAGCAATCGCGTCGCTGCCGAGTGCGCTGTTGACTTCGGAGAGATCGATCTGCGAGAGCTGCTTGCGCAGCCGCACGAACGCGGGATCGTCCACGCCGACCTCAGTGGGCAACGATGCCAAACCCGCCGACGCCGCGAGCGTATAACGGCCGTCCACCCGTTCGTAGATTGCGGCTCCCCGAGCGCCCATCACGCGCGGAATCTCGTGGGTCGCGCGCTCGAGAAGCGTCTCGGGGTTTTCCATGTATGGCGCATCCTCGGACAGCTGCCGCAGCGCACTCGCCGCTTCGTACTTACCCCGGAAGAGTGTGCTGTCGAGAAATTGTTCGGTGCGCTTGTGTACGGCGTTAAATGACAGGCCCAACGCCAGAGCGACGGCGAGCTCGACGGCTAGGCTGCCCTCCCGGCTGACCGCCAAGGTGTTGAGAAAATGTTCGAGCAGCACGAATATGCCGACGGCGATCGAGGTGAGGATCGTGTAAATCAGCGTGCGGTTGAGAACGAAGTTGACGTCAATGATGCGGTGCCGCAGAATTGCGTACGCACAGCCCAGCGGGAACACCATCACCGTCAGCCACTCGGCGCCCGAAAGATGGATCGGATGCGGGAGTAACCGGTTGAAGAGATTCAAGAGCACGCCGAAGCGGCTGATCAGGAAAGCCCAAAATATCCAGCGGACGCGTTGACGGGCCAGGCCCGTCGTGCGCACGTAGCTTACGGCGAAGAACGCGATGATCACAAGTTGCGCCGCCGAGAACGCGCCATTGACGATCCATGGCGTCAGGTTGACGAGTGCACACCCCGAATAGGCTTGCTGCGTGGCGTTTATCGTATTCAGCACGAGCGCCGGAACGACGGTGATCAGCATCGCCGTGCGCGCGATGAGGATTGCTCGGCGCGAGACTCCGGTCGCAATTGCTTCCACGACCAAGTAGAGCATCAGCGGCGAGTACGTCCACAGCGCCGCAGTAAGAATGCCGCCGAATAACCGTCCGTCCACCGGCAAGGCGCCCCACCATGCGTCCGGCAGCGCAACTGCGACGCCGAGGCACCATATGCCAAGCATCGTTGCTGCGCGCTCCCTTCCGCGCCACAACACGAAGACGCCGAGAGCTAGTATGAAAAATTTGAATCCGAGTTGTGCGATCAACGTCGCCGCGGAGTCGGTGTGACGCAGCGTGTAGGGTATCGTGAGCCGGGAACTGCCGCGCTGGACTGCCAGCGAAATGACGTCGCCGGCGTGACCGGTCTGCATCGGCGAGTAATGGTAGACGATCGCCGTTCGCGAAGGCATGTCCATCTGCGGGAGCAGCAGCTCGTCGCCGTCGCGCAGACCGGCCGCGCGATCGGCGGGGCTAGTCCCGGTCACGAGGATCGAACAGCGGGCGACGCTCTCCGTCGTCGGACTAAAGCGGGCGCTCTGCGGCCACGATTGGATCTCGATGCCTATGAGAATCAGCGCGGCCAGCGTTGAGCTGGCTACGGCGATGCCGCGAGCGTTCACGAGCGCACGTTTCGCCTTGCCGGTAGGGGCTTCCTAAGCATTGATAAAATTGAACGCCCGCTTGCCGTTACTATAAGGAAGGAGCTTTTGCTATGCCTCTCTCCAGAAAACAGTTCGTCTCCGCCACCGCGATAGGAATGTCGGCAGCCGCCATCGGCTTGGACGTTCCGGCATCTGCGGCAGAACGCACCCCGGTGCATTTTCACATTTTGAAGTCTTCGGAGTACGACCGCGCTGCAGTGTTGCGCGTGCTCACCGGCGGAGGCCAGCATAAGCAAGTGTTCCAAGCTGTCGAGCCGCTGATCATCGCGCCTGGCGTTGCCAGCCTTTACCTTCACATGCAGAACGCGATGAACGCGTACGAGTTTTCAATGGGCCTCGGCAAACTGTCCACGCTCGCCGTCTTACTGGGACCGTCGATCGTGTTCGCGCTCAACGATTCGATGTGGAAGAAATATGGATTCGGCACAGCCTTCAAACTAGACGCTGCAAACGACTACTACCGCGCGGACTCGAATCTGAGTTTGAGCGCCGCGCCGGACGATCCCAACGGCATCTATCAGGATTGGAGCGCGCAAGCGGTTCTCAAACGCGGCGGAAAGTTTTTCGTCTGTCACAACGCCATGACCGGAATCGCTGCGGTGCTGGCCTCAAAAATGTCCGGCGCCACGCCCGCCGGCGCGCTTGCCGATTTCAAAAAGAACCTGCTGCCTGGATTTACCATCGTGCCGGCCGGCGTTGCGTCCGTGCAACAGGCGCAAGAGTACGGCTGGAGGCCGTTCCCGATTATTTAGAGCAGAGCTTCGGAGAGGGTGAGATTCGAACTCACGGAAGGCTCATCACCTTCGGCGGTTTTCAAGACCGCTGCATTCAACCGCTCTGCCACCTCTCCACCGCCGTCCTTTGAGCGATTCGGAGGGTGTCCCTTTCGCCGGGATTAAACTCGGCGGATGAGTTGGGAAGCGCTCAGCGCGATCGCGACCGCATTTACCGGGATCGTCATCATGCTGACGGTGATCATCGGCGTGCGCCAGGCCCGTGCGGCGCTCGACCAGATCGGCGAGGCGCACCGGGCGACGCAGCTCGACGGCATGATGCGCATCTTCGAAAAGTTCGACGATCCGGAATTCATTCGCGGCAGATTGTACATCATGAGAGAATTGCCGGAGCGGATGAAGGATCCGGGCTTCGAAGAGTACTTGCGCATTACTCCATATGCCGAGGTTCCTTGGCATAGGACGCTTAGCACACTCGAGCGTGTCGGCGTGTACGTGCGAATGGGGCTACTTGAGGGAGAGCCGTTTTATTACAATTGGGGGAACATGATTGTCGCGACGTGGAGCAAGTTGGTCCCGCTCGTCGAGTTGAACCGCAAGACCAGCGACAATCCGTACCTTTGGAAAGACACCGAGTGGCTGGCCGCCGACGCGGCCCGGTTCGTGACCATGTATATCGAGGAGAATCCCCGGATCCAGCCCAGTACGGGCGAGCCATTTAGTCTCGAGCGCTGGCAGCGAAGACGCTAGTCTTCGGTCTTCGAGTCGGGTTGTTCGGCGTCGCGCACGGTTGAGGCGGGCACGCACTCGACCAGCGCCATGGCCCAGCCGCCGTCGGTGCGCAGGCGCGCCAGATAGCCTCGCTCGCTTCTTCCATAGATATGGTATCCGGCGTTCAGGGCATCGCGCAGCGAACTAAAGACGACCAAACCGCTCATGCGCTCCACGGTTAGCCGGGGCGCGCTTGTGAGTCCCTGTCGAGAGCGAGGATAAGAGCCCGAATTTGGCGGCTGCGCTAAAGAAAGTTGTGCATAAGCCGTGCACAGGCTGTGATTTGCGGCGAACTCAGCGCCCTAGGAAGCGGAGGTATTCGAACAGCAGGCCGGCCCCGTTGTTGCGGTCCGCGGCCGAACCGTCTTTCACGAACTTGGCGGAAAAATTGATCGTCCGGATGCCGAATAAGAGTTCGTCGTCGCGGCGTTGGATGCCGATCGCCGCCATCGCGTCGAACTCGCTCGCAACCTCGGGCTTGTCGACATTGGGTTCGCCGTCGCTGTAGGTAAAGTGATCGGTGCCCGTCAGTTGCGGCGCCCCGCCCGCCACGAATTGCACGAACCTGCCGCCTTGCAGCGGCAAGCGATATTCCGTTTCGTAGCGCATTCCGGCCAATCGCGACGCCACGACTTGCGAGAGATTGGGCAGCGGCGTGCGCTGGTTGATCACCGTCTCGCCCACTCCCAGCCAAAGTTTTTGGGCGGGATCGACGGCGAAGAGCAGCGCGCCGTTCAGCAAGCTCAGCTGCGGCGTGGCTTGTCCGTACTTCGCCGACGGTCGCTGCGGGAGCGAAACCGGCGGAATCCCCTCCACTCGCAACTGCCAGCGCTGCGCGCGCACGTTGAACTGCAACAGTGCGCCCCCGGCAACGCCGTGTTGGCTTCCGGCGATGTCGCTATGCACACCGCTCAGGATGAGCGCTTGAATGCCCGCCGCGAAGCAAAGCGCTTTAGCGCACATAAACACGCCTTCGCGGGAACGTGCGGCGGGCCCCGTGAACTCGCCCGGCAAAGCGTATGCGCATGACGCCCGACACGCCCGGAGAGCAGCTTTCTTACGGATCGTACCTGCACCTGGACGAGTTGCTTTTACTGCAGCAGCCGCTCTCGGCGCCGCCCCACCACGACGAGACGCTCTTCATCATCATCCATCAGGTCTACGAGCTCTGGTTCAAACAACTGCTGCACGAGATCGACGCCGTCATGCGGGACTTAGCCGCCGGCCAATTGCCACGCGTCGCCAAACACTTCCGGCGCATCGATACGATTCAGCGCTTGATCGAGACGCAGGTTGACATCCTCGAAACGATGACCCCGCACGAGTTCAACGCGTTCCGCGATCACCTCAATCCGGCCAGCGGCTTTCAGTCGGTGCAGTTCCGCGAGATCGAGTTCACGTCGGGTTTACGCAACACCGAGGTGCTCAAGCATATGACCATGAGCGGCGAGCAGCGTGCGCGCTTGCAAGAGCGATTGACGCAGCCCTCGCTCTACGACCGCGTTAAGGAGTATCTGCGCGGGCGCGGATTCGCCGTAGATACGCACGACGAATTGATCGCTACGTTCCGCACGATCTATTCCGAAAACACCGATCAATATGACCTGTATCTTCTGCTCGAAGACCTCATCGAGTTCGACGAGCGCTTCCTCTTGTGGCGCGGGCGCCACATCCGCATGGTCGAGCGCATGATCGGCGCCAAGAAGGGAACGGGCGGGTCGCTCGGCGCGGCGTACCTTGCAACCACGCTTGAAAACCGCTTCTTTCCAGAACTGTGGGAAGTGCGCACGTACATGGGAAAGGGATACTAATGGCAACACAACTTAGTGCGACTACGGCGGTTTTGCGCGATCGTTTTCCGATATTGGCGGACTCGACGTACTTGGTGAGCCATTCGATGGGCGCCGCGCCGCGAGATACCAAACGCGCGCTCGATCAATATTTCGACGAATGGGCGGCGGACGGGCCCGAGGCCTGGGAGCGTTGGCTGCCGCGCATCGCTGAAATAGCCGACGGAATCGGCGCCATCATTGGAGCTGCGCCCGGCAGCGTTTTCCTGGCGCCCAACGTGTCGGTGCTGCAAGCCGCACTTGCGACATCGCTACGCTTCGAAGCGCCGCGCAACGAAGTTGTTTACGAAGCCCTGCAGTTTCCGTCGCTGACGTACGTCTGGACGGAATGGCAGCGCTTCGGCGCATTGCCGCGGATCGTGCCCTCGCCCGACGGCCGGACAGTTCCCACCGAAAGCATCATCGCAGCTATCACCGAACGCACGGCGATCGCCGTGCTCTCGCATGCGTACTACGTTTCGGGCGCGCTCTGCGACGTGCGCGCTATTCAAGAGCACTGCCGGAAGACGGGTACGCTGCTCTGCGTCGACGCGTATCAAACGACCGGCGTTTACCCATACGACGTGACCGAATGGGACCTCGACATCGTCACGGGCGGCAGCCACAAATGGCTTTGCGGTTCGGCCGGCTGCGGCTGGATCTACGTTCGTCCCGAGTTGTTGGAACGGCTGGAACCAGCCGTCACCGGCTGGATGGCGCACGCGCGCCCATTTGCATTCGAGCCTGCGCCGATGGTGTGGGCGGCCTCGATGTACCGCTGGGGCACGGGCACGCCGACGATTCCCGGCTACATGGCCGCGCAACCCGGCCACAATCTGATCCGCGAAGTCGGCGTACCGAAAATTCGGGAACACAACATGCGCCTGACGACGTTGATCGCGGAACGCGCACTCGAGCGCGGCTTGCAAGTGAACACGCCGCTCGATCCGGCCAAGCGCACCGGCTGGATCGCGATCGATTTTCCGGATTCGCAGCGCGTCTATCGCGAACTCACGCAACGGCGTGTCTTCGTGGACTATCGCCCCGGCTGCGGGATTCGCGTCGGGCCGCACTTCTACACGACGGACGACGAGATCGGCGCGTTCTTCGAGGCAATTGACGCCCTTCGCCAAGGCTCAGGATGACAACGGCGTTTGGCTGAGGCAGGCATGCTGGTAGACCACCGCAACATGGGCGCCGCGATTCGGCGCCTTTCGCTTCCCATTGCATTCACGATGCTTGGCGATCAACTCTTGGGCGTCGTCGACACGATCGCAATTGGAAGCCTCGGTACCGTCGCGCTTGCCGGCGTAACCGGCGCGACGACGGTCTTTACCGCCGTTGCGTTTTCCATCTTCGGATTTTTCAGCGGCATGTCCATCATCGCGGCGCAACGCATCGGCGCGCGGGACGTGCAGGGCTTCGCGAAGACCGTGCGCGCCGGGTTCGTGGTGCCGTTCGCCAGCGCAGGTCTGTGTGCGCTCATCAGCATTCCGCTGGCCTCGGTGGTCATCAACGCGATGGTCGGACACCTCGCCAGCGCGCACGAAAGCTCGCTGTACTTGATCTTGCGCTGCTTCTCGCTTCTCCCCATTGCGATTTCCGGTACGCTCATCGTTGGACTGGGCGCGGCCGGAAACCGCGTGCTCGGCGTCCTGGTGCTGGCGATCGTGAACCTCGTGCACATTCCCCTGCTTCTGATCCTCGCGCTGGGTTTAGGGACGCACCATCCATTCGGAATTGTCGGCGCGGGCGTTTCGTCGCTGCTCTCGGAGACGATTGCCTGCATTTGCGCGGTCGTCTATACGTGGCGGCGTCCGATCTATCAGATCTTTTCGTCGTTCGAACTCAGCATGCGCCTCGGGCTCGATTGCGCGCGCTTGGGCCTGCCGGAGGTTGCGTTCCTGTTTGCGGTTATCGCGCCGGATTCGTTCATCGTCGCGATGCTCGCGCCGCTGGGCGCGGTCGCGATCTCGGCATTCCGCGCGTTGAACGTCGTCTCCGACCTCACGTTCGTCGTTCCGAGTCCGCTGCAATCGGCGACACAGACCGTGATCGGGCAGCGGCTGGGCGCAGGTGACATCGAGGGCGCGCGTTCGTTCTTCACGCGTGCGAGAAGGCTGTCGTTCTGGCTCACGAGTTTGACCGGCGCTATTTGCGCCGCGCTGGCATGGCCGCTCGGCTATGTGTTCACGCTCAACGCCTACGTCGCGTCCGTCGCGATGTGGCCGCTCATTCTCCACATGGTCACACTTCCGCTCAAAGGCTATGCGATGGTTTCGATGTCGCCGATTCGCGCCTCGGGCGATACGCGTTTCTCGTTGATCGCCGGCATACTCACCGGCGTCCTGGTCGTGCCGGTGGCCTACTTCTGTATTCGCGTTCTTCACATCGGCCTGTTCGGCGTGCCGATCGCGTGGATCGTGGCGTGGAGCGCGCGCTCGATCGCGACCGCGATCAAACTCCGCGACGAAGGTTGGACGCGGCGAAAGTTGATTGAGGTTACGTAACCTTCGAAAACATCCGCACGAACTCGTCGTGCACGATTCCGTTGCTCGCCAGAACTGACTTGCTGGTCAAGGACCAGTCGCCGCCTTCGATCGTCGAGCAACGCCCGCCGGCTTCGCGCACCATCAACGCGCCGGCGGCGGTGTCCCACTCGTGCAGATCGAATTCCCAAAATGCGTCGAATCTCCGGCACGCGACGTACGCCAAGTTCAGCGCGGCCGAACCGTCGCGCCGCACGCCCTGCGTCGTCTTCGACGCCGCATCGAAATACTGCATGTTGCGCTCGTAGTGCGCCGGTTGAAAGCCGGTGCAGACGAGCGACGCGGCCATGCTGCCGATGGCCGAGACGCGAATGGGCAAATCGTTCAATGTTACGCCGCTGCCGCGCTCCGCAACGAATAACTCGTTCATCGCCGGCGCATAGATGACGGCTGCGATCACTTCGCCCTCGCGTTCAAACGCAATGGAGACGCAAAAGATAGGATAGCCGTGTGCGAAATTCGTCGTCCCGTCCAACGGGTCGATGATCCATCGCTCGCGCGACTCGCCGGATTGTAAACCGCCCTCTTCTCCCAAAAAGCTTGCGTTTGGAAAATCTGCGCGCAGCCGCTCGACCACCGCGCGTTCGCTGGCCCCATCCGCCAGCGTGACCAAGTCGGCGCGGCGGCCTTTTTCACGGATTTCTAGCGGCCCCTCGAGGTGCTCCATCAGGATTTGCCCGCCGAGGCGCGCGGCATCGAGCGCAGTCTTGAGAGCATCAACCGGCGGCATTCGCGCAGGCTTAGGGTGAACAACCGTCCGCACCTGTACCGACTGGCGAGCGGTCCCTCCAGTACCCTGTTGCACTAATGACCTCGTCTGTAGTGCAGCTCGACGGCGATCTCGATTTTTCGCGGAAAGCCGAACTCGATGCGTTGCTTGGCGCCGCCGAGCACGCCGATATAGCGATCGTCGATTTCGAGCGAGTCACGTATCTGGACTCGAGCGTACTCGGCTCGCTGATGATGCTGAAAAAACACATGGTCGAGCATGGCACGGCCGGCGTCGTGCGCATAGCGGGGGCCAACGAATCGCTTCGCCGCATCTTCGCCATCTGTGGTTTGGACCGGATCTTCGAACTGTACGACTCGGCTGTCCAGGCGCAAGCCATGCAAACAGCTAACACTCCGGGGAGAAGGGAGTGATCCCAATCTCCGGTCCCACGCGCAATCGTATTCTCGACGCTCTGCCGGCTGAAGAGCGGCGGAACCTCGAAACGCACCTCAAGGACGTCAGTTACAAACCCGGTGAAATCATCTACCGGCCAGGCGAACGGCTGTCCCATATATATTTTCCGACAACCTGCGTGTTCTCGGTCGTCATGCTGATGCAGGATGGCGCGGGCGTCGAGATCGACACGACCGGGCGCGAAGGGCTCACCGGCAGCCTGCAAGTGCTGCTCGGCAGCGACAGCGCGCACAGCCAAACGTTCTGCCAAGTTCCCGGCGACGCAAAACGCATACCGCTCGACGCTTTCAAAAAATGCTTGGACGCCGGCGGCAAGCTGCGAACCCTCACCGAGCGTTACGCGCGCGCCGCCGTTACTCTGATGGGCCAATCGATTGCGTGCAACCGCCTGCACACGCTCACCGAACGCTGCGCGCGCTGGCTGCTTCTAACGAACGATCGCGTCGGTTCGGATCATTTCCAGCTGACCCAAGAGTTTCTCGCCACGATGCTCGGCGTGCACCGCCCGGCCGTAAGTGTCGCCGCCGGCGCGCTGCAACAGGCTGGATTTATCAAATACCGGCGCGGTGTCGTTACGGTCGTCGACGCCGAGGGCCTCGAATCGGCTTCGTGCGAGTGCTATAAAGTCGCGATGGGCCAAATAAACACCGCTTAAACGGTAAAAGCTCGCCGCGGGATAGGTGAGAAGGGCGCCTGGCCGAAGCAGCCTTTATGAAACTGCGTCTTATCGCCGCGGTTGTTGCGGCCATCGCCCTCTCTTTTCTACCGCCTTCAGCACGTGCGGACCGGGAAACTTCCGTTATGGTCACCGTAAGCCATCAAGATGGCAGCGGCGCCGGAGGTGCGCACGTCGAGGTTCGAATGAGGCTTCCTCGCGGTTTCAGCACGCACTTCGGCACGACGGACTATCGTGGGCGCGTTACGATTTCGACTGCGGCCGACTCCGAACGAAACTGCTGGCTGGCATCTACCGGACCACGAGGAAATCGGGCGGAAAGTCCGGTCGAATGTTTCGCGGCCGCCGAACAGCCGAAAACGGTTCACCTAACACTACCGAGATAATTGCCCGGCGGCGCACGGGATAGACCCGTGCGCCGCCCGCAAGTTTACGAGTGGGTGGGCTGCGGCGATGGCGTCGCCGGAGCCTTCGACGGACAGGGTGAAGGCGTCGGCTGCCCCGACACAGCTGTGAATGCGCTTATCGGAGCGCGTACGTCAAGCACTTCTTGACCTGTTGCATTAAAGAGCTCGATTTCGATTCTCGCACTCTGTGCGATCAGAGCGAAAGTTTGAGGCGAAGTGAAGGCGCCGTCGAACTTCAATTCCGAGCCGCCATCTCCGTCATGAATGTTTTCTTCAAAACGCAGACGCGAGAACGTCTGACCGGTCTTGGCCGCGATCGTGATTGTGGTACACGTGTTGGTGACGACGATTGGAAGATTGCTCGGCAGCGTGGAATTGCCATCGTTGTCGTCGACCATTTCGACGTTGCCCTGATTATCTTCAACCTCTTCCGCGCCGTCGGGGTCGTTCGGATCCGGCGAAGCTTCGGGTTGCTCGCCGCCGGCCACAGTAACCGTCAGCGTTCCGTCGGCATTCCGCTGCACCATCACGGCGGTATCGCGGCCGCTTTGCGCCAAGACGAAGGTAACCGTAGTCGATCCCGCGGTAGCGGTGATCGTGGATCCGGGCGGCACCGGTTTCTCGATCTCGATAACGGCTTTTCCGGTGGCGTCGAGCGTTCCGGTTCCGATGATCTGACCGTTGAACGTCAGCGTGACTGACGTGCCGGTAACGGAAAGTGTTCGCACCCCGGACGAAAGCGACGTGATGCCGCTAAACGACATCACGACGAGACTGGATGAATTGGCTCGCGGAAGCGCACCACCCGATCCGGTTCCCGCGCCGCCTCCGCAGGCAGCGAGTACCGCGAGTCCACCGAGCGCAGTGAAGGCGCAAATTTTGCGGCGTAGAGAGAGCATATAAACCTCCGACTTGCGCGCCGCTAAGACATCATCGGCTCGAGTTATGAAAAAAATCTTAAGCGCAAGTTAACGCTTGCTTGACAAAATGCAGGCGGGGTTGACCGCAACGCCTATACTTAGATGAGGATACCTCGCTAGGTGAGGCGTCCACGCGACACAGAGGCCGCTGCCCGGAAACGTCGAGAGACGCCAAGCGGGTAGACCAGACTTCGCCGATATAAGGCGTCGTTTAAGGCGGCTAAGCCCCTCCGGGCTTTACGGCGCGTGGTGCCAAAGCAGACGCGATTGGGGTATAGAACGCGCTAGCCGTTCCACGCCACGACCGGTCGCCCAGCGAGCCGGTCGTTTTATTTTGCACGGAAGGAGGTGGCAAAATGGCATTCCAGGACGGATTCATTTCGGAGCTCGTCGGCAGACGCGCGACCGTCAACGAATTACCGATCGGCAGAGTTACCGATTTCTTGGTCAACAGTCCCGACGAAGTCTTCCCGCAAGTTGATGGGCTCGTCGTGAAGACGACGCAAGGGCCGCGTTTCGCGCCGATGGACACTGTGGTGGACGTCGATGCGGATGGATTCGTCGCGCTGAATGCAGCTCCGAAGATCGCCGCACCTCCGGATGAAGAGTCGCTGTATCTCGTTCTCGACCTGCTCGACAAACAGATCGTTGACGTAGACGGGCGTAAGGTTGTGCGCATCAACGACATCGAGCTCGCCAACACCGGCGGAAAATTGCGCGTCGTCGCCGCCGACGTCGGACTCAGCGGTCTGCTGCGCCGCCTCGGGCTCAAGAGTTTTGGCAAGCGGTTCGCACCCTGGGTCTATCGCAGCATTCCGCGCACGATGATTGCGTGGGATTCGGTCGCTCCCATTCGCGAGAAGAATCCGACGCAAATCCACCTTGCCGTAAAAGAGAGCAAGCTCGCGCGTCTGCATCCGAGCGAGTTGGCGGAAGTCATCAACGAGCTTTCTGCGCGCGAAGCTGCCGCGGTCATTCACTCGTTGGATGACGAGACGGCCGCCGACGCCCTTGAGCATCTCGAACCGGTAAAACAGCGCGCGATCATCGAGGATATCGGCAGAGAACGCGCGGCCGACATCATCGAGGAGATGGATTCCGACGATGCAGCCGACTTGCTCGGCGAGCTGCCCGAAGATCAGCAGAGCGAGTTGCTGGCGGAGATGAACCAATCCACCGCCGGCGAGCTGCGCGAACTGGTCAAATACGAGGAAGACACGGCCGGCGGCTTGATGACGACGGACTACGTCTGGATCTATCCGCACCGCACGGCCGAAGAGACGATTCATAAGATCCGCGAGATCGCTCCCGAGTCGGAGTTCATCTACTACCTGTACGTTCTCGACAAGAACGAACGGCTGCTCGGCGCGTTGAGCTTGCGCGCGCTCCTGTTGGCACCGCCCGACCATACGATCGAGCGGATCATGAAGGGCGAACTCGTGACCGTTCCGCCCAACACGAAATCGCGCGACGTAGCGGCAACCATAGCGCGTTACGACTTGCTCGCCGTTCCCGTCGTGGACGCGGAAGGCAACATGCTGGGCATCGTCACCGTCGACGACGCGATCGATGCGATCATGCCCGAGGACCTGGCAAAAGAACTTCCCCGCATTACACCGGCGCGCCGCACCAGCCGCCCGCAGGCGCAAGGCTAAACCCGTGCCCCGCGCGCTGTTTCGCCGGCGAAACTTCTGGCGTTCGCTTCTGCTTCTGCTGTCCGTGCTCGGTCCGGGCTTCATTACGGCATCGGCCGGCAACGACGTGGGCGGTATCACAACCTACTCGCAAGCCGGCGCGCAATTCGGTTATCGCATCCTCTGGGTGCTTATCCCGTTGATGGTCGCGCTGATCGTCGTCCAGGAGATGGCGACGCGCATGGGCGCCGTCACCGGAAAAGGCCTGGCCGCGCTCATTCGTGAGAACTTCGGCGTGCGGGTGTCGTTTTTGGCAATGGCCGCGCTCTTTGCGATCAATCTAGTCATTACGGCCACCGAATTTGCGGGCATCGCGGCCGCGTCTGAAATATGGCACATCTCGCGCTACATCGCGGTGCCCGTCTTCATGTTGCTGGTGTTGATTCTCGTGTTCGGTTTCAACAGCAAGAGCATCGATCGCGTCTTTGTCGTGTTTTCGCTGATTTATTTCTGTTATATTGCGTCGGCGATCCTCGCGCATCCCGATTGGAACGCGGTCGCGCACGGCGCGCTGGTGCCAAACCTCAATTTCAATAATCATCTGTACTTGGTCATGGTCGTAGGGCTGATCGGCACGACGATCTCGCCGTACATGCAATTCTTCTTGCAATCCGCGGTCGTCGAAAAGGGGGCGGACGAGCGGGAGTTGGGGCTCGCGCGCGCGGACGTGATCGGCGGGTCGATTCTGGCAATCACGATCGCGGGCTTCATGATTATTGCGAACGCCGCCACCATCTACGCGGCCAACCGTCACGGCGCGCATCTCGTTGAATCGCAAGCCGCGGACTTTGCCGCCGCGTTGCGCCCGTTGGCGGGTCAAGCGGCCTCGGTGATCTTTGCGCTTGGAATACTCAACGCCGGACTCTTTACCGCAACCGTGCTCCCGCTCTCGACGAGTTACGTGATCTGCGAAGCCTTCGGGTTCGAAGCCGCGCTCGATCGCAAGTTTTCCGAGGCGCCCGTCTTCTTCACACTTTTTACGTTGGGACTCATTGCGGGCGGAGCGCTCGTTCTTATCCCGCACCTTCCGCTGTTGAGACTGATCTTCTACGCGCAGGTTGCGCAAGGGATCTTGCTTCCACCCGAGCTCGTGCTCATGTTGATTATCATCAACAAACGCAGCGTCATGGGACGCTTCACCAACGGCTGGGTGGGAAATCTGGTCGCGTGGGCGACCGTCGCGCTGGTCGGAGGGCTCTCGATCTACTACGTCATCGTGCAAGCTTTCGGCGGAACGGCCTAGCAAGCGGCGAACACCTCCGGCCATGACGGCCGACGAGTTGGTCGCATTTGCCGAAGATCTCGCTCGCATTGCGGCGGCAGGCGGCGGCGCGAAAGCGCTGGCCGGCCACCTGGCGCGAAGCGCGAGTGTCGGCGTGCTGGTTGAAAACGCGCAGTGGCAGCACCTTGCGGCCGCCGGCGGAATCGGCGTGCCCAGCAGCGTGCAGCCGCTTCTCGTCGATAATGCGGCTACCGATTTTCAACGCCTTCGCAATGGGTATGCCGGCCGCACGGTCGCAATCGTCACCGGCGACACGCGCTTGGGTCAGCTCTCGATCTTTGGAGATGCGGAGCTCGATCAGCTCGAACATGCCGCACGACTCACCGCCAGCGCAATCGCCGTCGAGTTGGCGCGCGAGCTCGGCGCGCAGCCCGGTCGACGGCGTACGTTTTGGGAACGCCTAGCGTCGGAGAGTTACAGCGACGCCGTCGCCGCACGAGACGATGCGGCGGCCCGCGGTATCGCACTAGCGACGCACTATGTTGCAGTCGCCCTTGAAGTTGAAACCGGCGATGCGGGCGCACTTCGGGCCGCTGTGTTGGAAGCGTTTCGCGGTGGCGAAGGCGACGCCGGCGTGCTGGAACGCGGCGGCACGCTCGTCGTTTTAGTACCGGCGTCGCGCGAGGTTGACGCCTCAAACGCGCGCACTGCCTCGGCGCTGCTGCCGCGCACGTTACAGAAAAAACAATTCGACGCGACCATCACCGGCGGTGTCGGAACGCGCGTGCCGGCCTTGTCCCTGCATCGTTCGCTCGCCGAGGCGGAAGTTGCGCTTACTATCGCGCGGCGTCTTTACGGCGCCGGACGCGTCGGCGTCTACGACGATCTGGGCGCGTACCCCCTGCTGCTCTCAGGCGGCGACGCCGACGCGATGCGCGAATTCGCGCGCCGCATTCTCGCGCCGTTGCGCGCCTATGACGAAAAACATCAAACCGAATTGGAACGCACGCTGCGGCTCTATTTTTCCGTCGGCGAGAACGTGAAGACGGCGGCGGCCGAACTGAGCGTGCACCGTCACACGGTTTTCTACCGGCTGCGGCAGATCGGAGAGATCTGCGGATGCAAGCTCGACGACCCTCACGATCAGCTTACGCTGAGAATGGCGATTGCAATTGATGCACTTACCGGTTAGCGACTCCCGGCGCGCCGCCGGCAAACGCGAAGTCTTGCGCCTGGCCAAGGACCGGCACGTGCAGTTCGTACGCCTGGCGTTTGCCGACGTGCTCGGCGTCGGCAAGAACGTGTCGATTCCGGTGAGCGAATTGGAAGCGGCGCTGGAAGGCAAAGTGACGTTCGACGGCGGCTCGATCGACGGGTTCGTGCGTGGCGAAGAGCTCGACATGGTCCTGCGGCCGGACCCGGCAACATTCGCGCTCTACCCATGGTCGACTCCGGAAGCTTCGGAAGCGCGACTGCTCTGCGACATCGCCATGCCTGACGGCTCGCCGTTCGAAGGCTGTCCGCGCACCACGCTCAAGCGGGCGATCGAGAAGGCCAAAGGTTCGCTCCAAGGGATCGCCGTCGCGCTCGAGGTCGAGTTCTATCTCTTCGAAGCGATGGACAGCGAATACGGTTCGACCAAGACTTCGGACGTCGGGTCATACTTCGATTTCTCCGCCAACGATCGCGGCGAGGATGCACGCAGCGCGATCGTCAGCGCGCTGCAAGCGATGGGCGTGGCGATTGCCGGCTCACATCACGAGCACGGGCCGGGACAGCACGAGATCGACTTTCCGCACATCGATCCGCTGGCCGCCGCCGACGGCTTGCTCACGCTGCGCACGATCGCAAAGCACGTCGCGGCCGCGCGCGGACTCGAAGCGACGTTCATGCCGAAGCCGATCGAAGATCGCGCGGGAAGCGGCCTGCACGTGAATTTCCGCGTCTCACCCGAACAGCAGCCCGAAATGCTCTACATGATAGGCGGCCTGCTGGCGCACGCAGCCGCACTCACCGCCGTCTGTAACTCTACCGTCAACTCATACAAACGATTGGTCAACGCGTGGGACGCGCCGATCTATACCGTCTGGTCCGAGCGCAGCGCGAACGCGCTCGTGCGCGTGCCGCCGCAGGAGCAACCTCCGCAAATCGAGATGCGCAGCCCGGACGCTGCCGGGAATCCATATCTTTCACTGGCGGTCTTACTGCGAGCGCTCGCGGACGGCGTCGAGCAGCAGCATCTTCCCGGCGATCCGCTTGTCGGGTCAACGTACGATTTGACGGAACGCGAGCGCCACGAGCGGGGGATCGGGACGCTGCCGAAATCGTTACGTCAGGCTATCGCCGAGCTCGACGAAGATCCCGTTGTCAGAGCCGCGCTGGGCGATCACATCTATCATGCCTTCCGCGATGCGAAACTTGCGGAATACGAACGGTACCGCCGCGCGGTTCATCCGTGGGAGCATCGCGCGTACTTGCGGTTGTACTAAACAAGCTCCAACCGGCGAAAAACCGCAGGGGTAACGCCGTAGGTCCGGACAAATTCGCGCGTCATGTGACTCTGATCGCTATAGCCTGCTTCAACAGCCACAGTGCTAATTGAAAGTACCGGATCGGATAAAAGGTTAAGCGCACGCTGCATCTGGAGAACGCGCATGAAGCGCGCGAGACTGATTCCATACGTTCTTCGGAAGGAACGTACGAGGCGAATCGGTGAGACCTGGGCGGCGCGCGCCATTGCCGTGATATCGCGCTTCGGCTCGGCACCTGTACGCAAACACTCTACAATTTCGCGCAAAAAAGCCGGCCTATCGCGGGGTGTCCACTCCGGGCCCTTGTTCACGAAGCCAAGTATTTCCAGTCCCGCGCATTCAAGCAGGAGAGGGTCGTCCATATTGTGCGCCATGCTGCGAGCGATTTCGTAGGTGCGTATATGCCCGTGGCGCCCGTGTGCCTCGCATTCAACGAAGGCTTGAAGTTCCCGGCTCATCCGGAGCCGCAGATTCGTGCCGCCCTGAGGGCCGTAAATATTTTCGTGCGGGCTATCGGGCGTCTCGACGATCACGACACCCGGTTTTCCTTCGATGCTCTTTCTCAGCGTATTTTCGACGAACGCGCCGCTAAGCGGTACGACTACCGTCATTTCATTGTGGACATGAAATGGCGCGTGCGTGTTTGGAGGCGTGTAGAATACCTCGACGAGAAACGACCCGGCATCGGTCGTCTTTCGTTTGCCACGGGCCCGCTCGTCAGCCATAGCGTGCGTTTTATTCAAGACACGGTTGCGGCGCCCTTGCTATAGTAAGCGGCATCACTTCCGATGCGGCTGATAGCTTTTGTGCTGACTATGTGTTTGCTGTTTGCCGCGAGCCGCACGGTGCGGGCAGCATCCGGCGACAGCGTGTACTCGCGACCGGGTCGGACAGCCGTCGCCTCCGACGGCGCGCGCTTGAATCTCGTATGTATGGGCACGGGTTCACCCACGGTTGTTTTCGATTCAGGTTGGGAAGATTGGTCGCCGGCGTGGGCCGTAGTGCAGCCACGAGTTGCGAAATTTACGCGCGCCTGCAGCTATGATCGCGCCGGCGCGGGTTTCAGCGGAGCAGGGCCAATGCCGCGCACTGCCGTTCGTATCGCCTCCGAGCTGCGTAGCGCGCTTCGGAATGCAGGTATCAAGGGTCCGTATATTTTGGTTGGCAACGCTTTTGGCGGAGATCCCGTGCGCGCGTTTGCCGACCTGTACATTGTGGATACCGCCGGGCTCGTGTTGGTCGATGCCGACGCTAGCGACCTCGAACCGGCGGCCATGCGAGCTGATGACGATCGCGGAGATGCCCATTATGCGGTGACGTTGCGCGCTTGCCGCAATGCGGTCGTCGCAGGTACGCCGCTTCCGCTGCTGCCGTCGCGTCCAGGCCAACCTCGCCGTACCTGCATCCAGCAGTTCTTTCGCGGCCTGCCTGATCCGCAATGGTCGCCGGCACTAAACGCCAAGCTCTTACAGATTGCACGAACAAAAGTAGCGATGTACGATGCGTATATTTCGGAAATGCAGCAGATGCCATGGGATGAAACTTGGCTCAAGCGGCATGCGCGCTCCCTAGGATCCCGTCCTGTTCGCGTGCTGACCTCCGGAAACCACGGCGTTGGTCACCTGCCCGCGCGCAATGCGAACGATCCAAAGCACATCGAATACGAGCGTCAGATTACCCTGGCACAAGCGCGTTGGCTTACGCTCTCCTCGAACGCGAAACAAATATTCCCTCCTCATAGCTCGGAATACATCGGTTTTGATGCGCCTGACAGCGTCGTTGACGCGATCCGCGAAGTGTATCAGCAAGTAAGCGGAAACCAATGAGGAGTCGATCAGCTCAATGCCTTTGCAACTCGGAAGCCCATGATTGTATCGCGAAAATCCGCGGGATTGCGCTCGCGCGCAGCCGAGCGAAGCAGCGCTACGGGGTAAAGCCAGGAGCCACCGCGATCGGATCGGAGCGTACACTTGCTGTTTTCAACGGCCCGGCCATTTGTTGGCGACCCGACGTAGCTTCCGGCGTAGCAATCTTGCGTCCACTGCCAGACGTTGCCTACCATGTCGTACAAACCGAAGTGATTCGGCGGCTTCAGCCCAACGGGATGAGTGCTGCCGGAGAAGTGAACCTTGTGCCACGCGAATGCGGTCGCCTGGCTGGGGTTGTACCACGCAAAAACCGCCGCCTGGCCGGCACTATCGCCCCACCAGAATTTCGTAACTGTTCCCGCGCGAGTTGCGTACTCGCATTCCGATTCGCTTGGAAGCCTATACCGGCCATATCGCATCGGCGAACCCTTCGGACGCGCTTTCTTGTTGAGCCAGGCGACATACGCCTGAGCATCGCGCCAGCTGACGCACACAACCGGATCGCGATCGGTCTGACGAAATCCCGGATTTCGCCAGTTCAGCCCGGGCTGTTGTTTCGAGTCGAAGCTGTCGCGTCCGCAGGAGTCCGGCGTGGAATACTTCGTGTCGCGTACAAACGCCGCATATTCTGCGCGGGTCACGTCAAATTTTCCCAACGCAAAGGCCGCAATCCTGACCCGGTGCTGCGGCGCCTCGTCGGCTACGGCACCAAGACTCAGACCATGCGTTGCCGCCCAAACCTTTTCAAACTGCGGCGATCCCATCATGAAGGTTCCGGCTGGTATCGTAACCATTTCCGGACAGACGGAGCAATCGCGGAACGCAGCAACCGGCATGGATTCGCGAGACGCGCGAGCCGCGAAATGCGGTGCTGTGGCCAGCGTAACGGCAAGGGCCACAATTCCAAAAACAGTTTGTCGCATGTCGTTATGCTAGCCGCCAACAGTCGTTCGGTCAATGGATAAGTTGGGGCAACGGCTCGAAGGTAGGAGCGCCGATCGGGCGAAACTTTTTCGAATGTATTTTTTGCGGCGATTGTACGTCGTGCTATTGGCGCCATTGCTGTTTTCGACCGCTTTGGCTCGTGCGGCAGACGACGCTGCCGTTCCGTTTACATCGGAGCACAATCAGATCGTCATCCAAGTGAAGGTTGCAAAAGCCGGGCCCTTTTCAATGCTGCTCGACACCGGAACCACGCCTTCGGCCATCGATACCGCACTGGCTCACCAGCTGGGACTAGAGCTCCGGGGCAAGGGGAACGCTACTTTGTTGCCCGGTGTACAAGTCGGCTCACTACAAATAGACAGTCTCGACGGCGGAGCGATCGACCTTACATCGGTGGCTCGGGCCGTAGGCGTACCGATCCAAGGCGTGCTCGGTCACAGTTTCTTCGCAAATAGGATCGTGCAGATCGATTATCCGCACCACCTCGTGCGGTTTCTCGCTTCAGCGCCACCAGCGAGTCCGAATGGTTTCGCGTTGCCTTTTGCGGTCGAATCGGACGAACCGATAATTCATGTGACGGTAAACGGAACGCCGCTCTCGGCGGTTTTGGATACGGGCTTTGGCGGTGTTGCAGTTTTGAACCCGCAAGCCATCGATCGTTTAGGTTTAGGCGAACAAGTCGCGGGGATGCAGGCGACTTCCGGCGTCGGCTTTGGCGGAAGCTCGGCGCTGCGTAAGGGAAAGATTGCTTCACTTGAGGTCGGAGGCTATGTCGTTAATAACCCCGACGTTACTTTTCGTCTAAAAGGCGGGCGGTTTGACCATATGCCGGCTGATTTAAACATAGGCAACGGTCTGCTTCAAGCGTTCGTCGTTACGTTCGACTACCAACAAGACATCATAACTTTTCAGCGTTAAGCGGTCGATCTTCTCCCTGCTGGTGAAGGCTGCGGCGTTGCAGCTCTGCGCAACAGGTGCCAGGCTAGCGCGACATCGTCACGCGTTGTTTGCAGGTTGCCTATGGCAAGCCGCAGCGCATAACGGTCTCGCACTTTGGTATGCGATAGGAACACCTGCCCGCTTGTGTTCACGCTGTCCAGGATGCGCGCATTGAGCTTCTCCAGCTCGGTTTCATCCAAACCGGGCGGCGCATAGCGGAAGCAAACAACTGAAAACGGATGCGGCGCGAGTATCTCCCAATCTGTTTCAGCCTCGACCCACTTCGCGAACTCTTGCGCCAGCGCGATGTGGCGGCGCAAATGCTCGCGTAGACCCTCGGCTCCGAAATACCTCAGCACAAACCACAGCTTCAGCGCGCGAAAGCGACGCCCCAACTGTAAGCCGTATTCCATATAATTGCGGCCGGACTTCTCAGGCGCGAGCAAGATAAACTCAGGAACCAAACTGAAGGCGCGGCGCAGCAACTCGGGATCGCGCACATAGAGTGCGGAGCAATCCATGGGAACGAACAGCCACTTGTGCGGATTGACGACGATAGAATCCGCCAGATCCGCGCCCGCCAGGATGGAGCGGAACTCGGGAATGATCGCGGCAATTCCCGCATAGGCTGCGTCCACGTGCAGCCACACGTTGCGCTGCCGCGCGATTGCGGCGATCTCTTCCAAAGGGTCGCGCGACGTTGTCGACGTCGTGCCGACCGTCGCCACGACCGCCATGGGCCGCATGCCGGCGGCGATGTCTTCGTCCAAGCGCGCCGCCAGCGCGTCGGGACGCATGCGCAACTCCGCGTCGGTCTCGACACGCACGACGTTCTCGCGCCCCACGCCGAGCGCGATGCACGCCTTTTCGATGTGCGAGTGCGTCTCTTCGGTAATATAGACACGCAAGCGCGGCAGATCGCGCGCCGCCATTCCCTGCTCGCGGATATGCAGATCCAATGATTCGCGCGCCGCGGCCAGTGCGGTGAATCCACCGATCGAAGCCGTGTCGTAAATGATTCCTGTAAACTCGTCCGGCAAGCCCATAAGCCGCGCGAGCCAGCGCATCACGACCTCTTCCAGCTCGGTCGCGGCCGGCGAGGTCCGCCACAGCATCGCCTTCACGTCGAGCGCGGCCGCCAGCGCTTCCGCCGAAATCGTCACCGGAGCGGCGCTCGTCGCGAAATATGCGAAGAACCGCGGGCTGTTCCAGTGCGTTATGCCGGGCAAAATGATGCTGTCGAAGTCCGCCATAACCGCCTCGAACGGCTCGGCGCCCTCTGGCGCTTCGGCCGGCAGCCGGGAGCTGACCCCGCCCGGCGAAACGACGGAAAGCACCGGATAATCGCGTGCGTGCGAAAGATATCGATCGATCCAGGCGCCGACTGCGGCAAACTCGGCAGCGAACTCGCTCACGACGGAGTATATTAAGGCAATGCACTACCGGACCTACCCCAACAGCGACGTGACCGTCAGCGAAGTCGGCTTCGGCCTGTGGACGACCGCCACGGATTGGTGGGGCAAGAAAAGCGAAGCCGAGGCGACCGCTTTGCTGCACGAGGCCTTCGATCTCGGTGTGACGCTCTTCGACGCCGCCGATGTCTACGGCAACGGGCGAAGCGAGGAGCAACTTGCCGCGGCCTTCGCCGGGCGGCGCGACCGCGTCGTCTACGCGACGAAGTTCGGGTACGATTTTTATAACAATCCCGACGCTAAGCGCGGCGAGCGCGAGCTGCCGCAAGACATCTCGCCGAAGTTCGTGCGCTTCGCGTTGGAAGAATCGCTGCGGCGTTTGCAGACTGACTGCATCGACATCTACCAGTTGCACAACGCCCGGCTGACGCAGATCGAGAACGACGCGCTCTTCGAACTGCTCGAAGAGTTCAAAGCCGAAGGCAAGATTCGCATGTACGGTATCGCATTGGGTCCGGCGATCGGCTGGCTCTACGAGGGCGTGGATGCGGTTGAGAAACGCAACATCGCCTCGCTGCAGATCATTTGGAACATGCTGGAACAGTATCCGGGCAACGCGCAGATACAGGCGGCGCGCGACGCCGATTCAGACACCGGCTACATGATCCGCGTTCCTCACTCGAGCGGTATGCTCGAGGGAAAGTACACCGAGGACACGGTCTTCCCCGAAGGGGACCATCGACGCCACCGTCCGCGCTCGTGGCTGCTCAACGGCGTGAAGAAAGTCGAACAGCTGCGCTTTTTGGAAACGCCGCAACGCACGCTCGGGCAAGCTGCGATTCAATGGATCCTGGACGAACCGCGCGTCATGACGGTACTGCCGAACATTTACGACCGCGAGCAGCTCGTCGAATTCGCGAAGGCCGGCGACGCCCCGCCGCTTACGAGCGACGAACTCGCCCGCGTCGCGCAACTCTACGCGGCCAACTTCGGCATCGAAGAGCCGCCGATGTCGTTTAAAGGCACCATGACGCGAGAAAGGGCTACCGTATAATGTCTGAACCGATCCGCACGGAAAAAGGTCCCCCACCCATCGGTCCGTACAGCCAGGCGATTCGCGCGAACGGTTACGTCTTCGTTAGCGGCATGATCCCGATCGATCCGCAAACCGGAAAACTCGCCGGCTCGGATGTCGCGGCGCAAGCCGAGCGCGCCTTGCAAAATCTCGGCGCCGTCCTTGAAGCTGCGGGCCTCGGTTTCGACGATGTCGTCAAAACAACGGTGTTCTTGCTGGATATGAACGACTTCGCGCCCATGAATGCCGTCTACGCCAAATACTTTGACGCGAACAAACCCGCACGCTCGACCGTCGCGGTTGCCGGTTTACCGAAAGGCGCTCGCGTCGAGATCGACGCTATTGCCGCAACGCGCTAGGGCGTAACCCGCAGACCGGTGTGTTCGAGCGCCGCGACGCGTTCTTTGGCCAGAACTTGTACCGTCGGATCGTAGGAACCCGCAGCTAGTTTGAATTGCTGGGCCGCCATAGTCTGGTTGCCCTGACGCGAATAGACGTCGCCTAAGATGAAGTGCAGCCGTCCGTCTTCGGGCGCTACGGCCAGCCCCTTCAGCAACGCGGACTGCGCGAGTTCGTAAAAGCCGTGACTATTGTAGTCCAGGCCCAGGTTGATATACGCCTCGGGTGCATACGGATAGACGGTCATCGATTGCACGTAATACGCAACAGCCTTTTTCCAGTCGCCGTTAACGTCGGACAAGTAACCGATGTTGACGAGCGCCTCGCCGCGTTCGGGTTGCAGACGGTGCGCGATGGTCAGAATATTGGCGGCCAGCGCGTACTGCTTGCTTTCAAGATAGGATGCGCCCAAGTTATCCGCGCACGCGTAGTTGCTGGGATCGCGGCCTAAGCACTTTCCGAATGCGTCGATCGCCATGTCGTAGTTCTGCTGATCGAGATAGGCGCGGCCCAAGTCGTTAAGCGCTTGCAGCGAACTGGGATCTTCGCTCAGCGCGCGCGCGAAATATCTCAGGGCGAGATCGGTCTGGTGAACGGACAAGTAGAGCTGCCCCAGCTCTAACGCCGCGTCGGGGTCGGTCGGATAGTCTATCGTCGCTTTTTCGCGTTCGTATTTATAACGATCGAAATCGCCTTTGCGAATATGCAAAAGCACGAGGTCCGGAACCGAGTCGGTCCCCGGCAGGCTGCGATTGAACTCATCGATTGCCGCGTCCAGTTTGTTTTCGGTCGCGTACACCGAGCCGAGCCGGTTGTGCGTCTCTTTATCTTTGGGCGCGTAGGTGAGGATGTGTCTGTATTGCTCTTCAGCGCGGTTCAGCTCGCCGTGCCGGTAATACAGATCTCCAAGCAAGCGCTCGGGTCCGACTTCCCCGGGATGCCCCGCTACGTAGATCCCAAGCTCGCGAATGGCGCCGTCAAGGTCGCCGGCAGCGACTCGCTCGCGCGCAGCCTGAACTGCTCCCAGAGGGTCGGATGGTAGGACGGCTCGATCTTGCGGGTTGACGACGACCGTCCCGGCGCGCAGCGCGCCTGCGGGTACCGCCGCCAAACAGAACACCGCTAAGACCGCAAACGTGAATCGCTGCATGGTCTTGCCTCTTTTTTGCGCCGCGTCTCCTATTGTATCGGTCTATCTCACCAACGGCAATACGTTGCTTGGCGTCAGCGGATAGAAAGTCATGGCCAGCACGAACAGCGCGCACAGGGCCACGGCGGCGTAGGCGAGCGGAGCGCGCGCCCGCACCGTCTGGACGGGGTGGTCGTGCGGGTCGTACATCACCCGGATGACCTTGAAGTACGCGTAGAGCGAGATGGCCGTGCCCGCGATAAGCAGGGCGGCAAGCCAAGCGTACCCCGCGTTCACGTTGGCAGAGAGGATCAGAATTTTGCCCAGGAAGCCGGCCGTCGGCGGAAAGCCGGCCAGCGCCAGCAAGAAGAAACTCATCGCCGCTGCCAGGACCGGCCGCCGCTGAGCCAGGCCGCGGAATGCCGCGACTTGCGCGCCCTCTTCGCGGTCGCTCGAGAGCACCGCGATAACCGCGAACGCGCCCAGATTCATGAACATGTACGCGGCCAAATAGTAAATGGCATAACGCATGCCGAGTGCTGATGCACCCGCGAGCGCAGCCACCATGTAGCCGGCCTGCGCGATTCCCGAATAAGCCAGCAATCGTTTGAGATCGGTCTGCGCGAGCATCGCCAGGTTTCCGCCGATCATCGAAATGCCGGCGATCACAAAAAACGGCAGCAGCATCTTGTGGCCCGCGGGCAACGCGTAAGCGAAGCGCGCAAACACGGCGAGCGCCCCAGCTTTGGTGACCACGCTCATGAACGCGGTAACCGGAAGCGGCGCGCCTTCGTACACGTCGGGCGACCACACGTGGAAGGGCATCAAACTCAGCTTGAAGGCAATGCCGGCTAAAAAGAAACCACCGCCCAACCAATACAGCGGATTGGAAACCAAACTCGGCGCGGCAAGACTGGCGAGCGTGACGCTTCCGGTTGCGCCAAAAAGCAGCGCCATGCCGAACAACAAGAAGCCGGAGGCGGTTGACGAGAGGATCAAATATTTGAGCGCGGATTCTTGCGACGTCGGACGATCGGCCAAACCGCAAAGGCAATAGAGCGCCAGCGAAAGCAGTTCCAAGCCGAGGAAGATCGTCATAAGGTTAGCCGCTCCGGCCATCAGCATCGCGCCGCTGGTGCTCCAGAGCATTAACGCAGTTACTCCAGCCATGCGATCGGACTTGCCGAACGTACCGTAGAGCGCCAGCGAAACGATCGCCGCGAACACGATGATCTCTTCGAAGACAACCGCGAATCCGCCCAGCACGAATCCGCCGTTGAACGCATTATAGTTGTGTCCGTAGGTCGTGGCCGCAAACGCGCCGGCCGCGACCAGCACGGCCATGCCGATCGCGATCGAAACGAAGCGCGGGGCGTTCTTTGGCCAGATCAAGTCGACGAGCAGTACCGCCAGCGCACCGGCGCCCACCATCAACAGCGGAAGAACGGCCAGCCAATCCTCGTGCGCGATGAAGTTCGGCATCAACGCACCATTGCGGCTAAGATAGCATGCGGATAAATCCCGATCACGAGCAGCGCAACCAGCAGCGGCGCGACCGCGAGGCCCTCGATGAGCGTCAAGTCCGGCCGCTTCGGCAGATCGGGAACCTCCGGACCGTTGATCGCGTCTTGCAGCAGCCGCAGCATGTATGCCGAGGCGATCACGATCGGAACGAGCGCGATCAGCGCCGGCCAAAAGTATCCGGCGCGGAAGACGCCGGTCAAAATCACGATCTCGCCGACGAATCCGGCCAGCCCGGGCAGCCCCAGCGCAGCCAGCGCGGCGATGGTAAACGCGCCGGCCAGTTTCGGATTATTCTTTCCCAGCCCGCCGAGCTGCAGAATCGAGCGCGTCTCTTCACGCTCCTCAATGTAGCCGAGTATCAGGAAGAGCGCGGCGCTAAAGAGCCCGTGCGCGACAATGTAGACGATCGCGCCTTGTATGGCGATTGGATTGAGGCTTGCGATCGCCAAGACAATTAACCCCAGGTGCGAGAGCGAGGAGTAGGCGACGATGCGTTTTCCGTCGGTCTGTGTCAAAGCGATATACGCGCCGTAGAGCAGCGAGATCAACGCCAAGACTATGAGCAGGCCGCGGAACTCGATCATCGCGCTGCGTAAGAACGGCAGCGCGATAACGATGAAACCGTACACACCGGCTTTGGACTGCACGGCGCTGATCACCGCGACCATCGGTGAAGGCGTTTCGGCGTAGGTGATCGGCATCCACGTGTGGAGCGGCCAAAGCGGCGTTTTCACCGCAAACGCAAATGCAAATCCGGCAAAGATCCACGGCGCCCACGCGCCCGTGAATTGATGCGTCGAACCGATGACGTCCGTCGATCCGCTCAGAATGCCGAAGGCCGCCGTCGCGAGCAACAGCGTTAAACCGCCGGAGAAATTATAGATGATGAAGCGCCACGCCGTTTCGCGGTGCGCCCCCCACTCTACCAGCGCAAAGAACGGCGGAATGAGCATCAGATCCCAGAACAGCGCGAACGCCAGCACATCGCGCGCCGTGAATACGCCCATCATCGTGCCTTCGAGCAGCAGCAGCAACGCGATCATCGTGCGCGTCTGCGTCAAATTCGTTGCGAGAATCGCACAGAACGTGCAGAGTGCCAGCAACAGGACCAGCCACAGCGAAACGCCGCTCCACGCGAAATGCAGCGAAGAGGTAAACGGGCGGGACAGCCAGCGCACGGTGAACGCTCCGTCGCTGTGTGCTACGAGCGGCAGCGCGAACGTCAGCGCAGCCACGGCGCAGCCGGCAATGCGGCTGATCGTGCGATCGGTTTTCGGCAGTGCGAACAGCGCGCAGCCTACCACGATTGGCAGCAGGATCAGCACGAGAACCATCAGTGCACGGCCCCTTGCAGCGCATAGTAGATCGCAAACGCGGCGGCGCCGAGAACGACAACCAGCGCGTACGATCGCAATAGCCCGGTTTGCACGCCGCGAACGACGTTGGCGAGGTCGAGGCTGGCGCCGACGACGCCGCGCACCGCGCCGTCGATGAAATCGGGATCGAACCAGCTGCCGAAGAATCGTCCGAGCGCCTGCGATGGCTTCACAACGAGCCAGTCGATGATTTCATCGAAGTAAAAGAGTTTCACGAGCGGAGCGGGCAGGCGTTCCGATTCGAGCTGGAGCCGTGCGGGCGCATCGGCAAGCGCCGCCGGCGTGGCGTAACGCAGATACGCGATCGCGATACCGGCAGCCATTACGGCGAAGAGGATGACGGTCGTCCACAATTCACTGATCGCAACCGGCGGCAGGTTCTCTTTAGGAAATGTCTGCGCGAAGAGGCGCGACCACAGCGAGTTCGAGCCGGCCATCACGTAGCCCGCAATCACCGCAAAGACGCCGAGAATTGCAACTGGCGCGGCCATGATCCACGACGGCGCGTGCGGTGCGTCATGCTCGTCGTGCGCTGTTGCCGTTCCGCCGCGATACGTTCCGAAAAACGTCACGAAGAACAGCCGGAACATGTAGTAGGCGGTAATTCCGGCCGTAATGATGCCGGCCGCGTACAGCCACGGATGTCCGTGCTCGAGCGCGCCGTATACTACCGCGTCCTTGCTGAAGAATCCGGAGAAGCCCGGGAATCCGCTAATCGCCAGCACGGAGGCGAACATCGCCCAAAATGCCACCGGAGCGCGCGTACGCATGCCGCCCATGCGCCGGATGTCTTGCTCGTCCGCGAGCTGATGGATCACGATGCCGGCGCCCAAGAACAGGCACGCTTTAAAGAACGCGTGCGTGAAGAAATGCGCGACGCCGGCTTGATATGCGGTGACGCCGACGCCCATAATCATGTAGCCGATCTGCGACATGGTCGAATAGGCCAGAATCCGTTTGATGTCCCATTGCGCCATGCCGAGCAGCGCGCCGGCGAGCGCGGTTAAGCCGCCGATCGTTCCGACGAGCATCTGCGCTTCGTGTGAGGCGCTCCACAGTGGCCAGCAACGCGCCACCAGATAGACACCGGCGGTCACCATGGTGGCCGCGTGGATCAGCGCTGAAACGGGCGTCGGACCTTCCATCGCGTCGGGCAACCACGTGTGCAGCGGAATCTGCGCCGATTTTGCAGCCGCGCCGATAAAGAGAAATACGCATACCCAGACGAGCCAACCATCGAGCGCGCCAACGTTGCTAAAGACGCTGGCGAACGAGAGCGATCCGATCTTCGCGAATATCATGAAGATGGCGAACATCATGCCGACGTCGCCGACGACGTTGATGACGAAGGCCTTGCGCGCGGCTGCGACAGCCGTCGGCTTATAGAACCAGAAACCGATCAGGAAGTAGGACGCTAGTCCGACCAGTCCCCAGCCCACGAGCAAGCCGACGAAGTTGTCCGACAGCACGAGCGTCAACATCGCGAAAACAAAGAAATTCATGTAGGCGAAGAATCGCGCGATAGCCGGGTCAGACCACATATAGCCGATCGAGTAAAACAGAATGAGGAAACCGACTCCGGTGATGATCAGCGTCCAAATCAGCGAGAGCGGGTCCAATAGCAATCCGAAATCAAACCCGGCCATCCACGAAAACAGGTGTTGATGCGCGCCGGCACCCGTTGCTGCATTCCACTCCGCCAGCGCCGCCACAAACGATAAACCAACCGCGGCGCTGCCGATAATTCCGGCCATCCGTTTGAGCTGCGGCCCGAAGGTCCAGTTCACGATCGCGGCGGCCAACGGCAAGAGCCAGATGAGGAGCAGCGTCATCCTTTCATCGCCGCCACTTCGTCAACGTCCACATTTGACCGATTACGGAATACGATGACGACGATCGCAAGACCGATCGCTGCTTCCGCGGCCGCAACGGTGATGACCAGAAACGCGAAGATGTGGCCGGCGTTATTTAGCCAGGCCCGAGCAAAAGCGAGGAACAACAAGTTGGCGGCATTCCACATGAGCTCGATGCTCATGAGCATGATGAGCGGGTTGCGCCGCAACAAGACGCCGGCCACGCCGATGAAGAAAATCACCGCCGATAAGCCGATGTAATTCCCAAGCGCGACCGGCAGCAGCTCGGGATGCATTACTCTTCGCCCCCGCGCACGATCGCTTCGCGCATCTCGCGTTCGACAATCCGCGCACGCCGCCGGGTCGGAACGTACGGGGCAAAGTCGCCGGCGAGCAAGATGACGCCGATAACGGCCACCATAAGAATGAAGGCCGTGATTTCAAACGGCAGCAGATTTGCCGTGAACAGCGCGAAGCCGAAATCGGCCACCGAACCGAAAACACCGGCAGCACCGACGGGGCCGGCCGCCACTCCGTGAATGACAGGCACGACCGTGGGCGCACGTGAGATGCCGTACCCGACAAAGCCCAGCATAACCGCGATAATAAGCGTGGCCGGCGCAGCCATCTTCGGCAGGCGATCGGGACCGAGCGTGAACGGCGCGACGCCGCTCGACAGCAGCGCGATCACGAAGACGAAGAGCATCAGAATCGCGCCGCTATAAACGATGAGCTGTATCACCGCCAAGAACTCGGCCGACAGCATGAAGTACATGATGGCCAGAAAACAAAAATGGACGAGCAAGCCGGCAACGCTATGCACCGGCTTCTCCGCCGTAATCACCCACATCGCCGAAGCGACGAGCAGCACCGCCAAGATCCAAAACGCAACCGTCACGGGGCCAAACCCTTGGTCTGCGTCTTGAGAATCGTGCCGCGCCACGTAGCGTCGTAGCCTTCATCCGTTTCGACGGTTGACTTGATCTCCGCGACGCGTCCGAGATCGGCCGGAATGCCGTTCGGCCGATCGTCCGGCGCCATGCCGACGCCGGCTTCGGGCGGAACGAGCAGGCGATCTTTGGAGTAGATGAACGAACCGCGGCGATAATCCGACATCTCGAAGCGCGGCGTGAGCACGATCGCGTCGGTCGGACACGCTTCTTCGCACATTCCGCAAAAGATACAGCGCAGCTCGTCGATTTCATACCGCGCGGCGTACCGCTCACCGGGAGAGCGGCGGTCGCCGGGCGCATTTTCCGCGCCGATTACGGTGATCGCATTCGCCGGGCAAACGCTCGAACAGAGTTCGCAGCCGATGCAACGCTCTTTGCCATCGCCGTAACGCCGGAGTTCGTGCAAGCCGTGAAAGCGTGGCGCGTGCTTCTTCTTTCGCGACGGATACTGAATCGTCGGCTTGCGTTTGAACATGAACTTGAAGGTCACGACCATGCCGGCAATCAGCGCGCCGACGTTGTAGAGATTCTTGCGCCTCATCCGCGCACCGCCACGATGAAGGCCGTCACGACCAGATTCAGCGTTGCGACCGGCAGCAGCACTTTCCATCCGAACGCCATCAGGCGATCGTACCGGATCCGCGGGAACGTAGCGCGCAGCCAAATATAAACGAACATAAAGAACGCCACTTTCACCAAGAACCAGACGATGCCCGGAATGAAGGTCAACCCGCCAATGGCGTTCCAACCGCCCAAAAACAATAGCGTCGCGATGCACGAGACCGTCAGCATGTTGATGTACTCGGCGATGAAGAACAAACCGAAACGTAAACCGGAGTATTCCGTGTTGAACCCGCCGACGAGTTCTGCATCGGCCTCAACCAGGTCGAACGGGGCGCGATTGGTTTCGGCGACCGCGGTGATGATGTAGATCACGAATCCGACGAACTGCGGAATGAAGTACCACAGCTTTGCTTGGCCGTTCACGATGCCGACCAGCGACGTCGTTCCGGCCAGAATCAGCACACCGATCAGCGATATGGCCATCGCGAGCTCGTAGCTGATCAACTGCGCCGTCGAACGCACGCTCCCGAGCAGCGGATATTTCGAACCAGACGCCCAGCCGCCGAGCGAGATACCGTAAACGCCGATCGAGGTCATCGCGAGAATCACCAGAATGCCGGCATTGACGTCGCCGACAGCCCACACGTTTCCGGGCGCGGGTTGCGCGAATGGAATTACCGCGTAGACTGCAAACGCCGTGACGAGCGAGATGAACGGAGCCAGGCGATAGATCAGCGGATCCGCGGTCTTCGGCGTCAGATCTTCTTTGAGCATCAGCTTCAGCGCATCGACCGCGGGCTGCAGCAAGCCCCACGGCCCGACGCGATTCGGACCGGGCCGGAGCTGCATCCAACCGATAATCTTTCGCTCGAAGAGCATCGCGTATGCAAACGTCGTGATGACGACCAAGAGCAGCACGGCGCACTTCACCAGCACGACCCACCAAATGCCGGCTTGCGGCGTCAGCCACTGATTCACGCGGGCGCTCCGGCCGGCTCGAGCAATTCACTCGCGCGTCTGATGTTCGTTACTTTCACTGAAGCGCCGGCGCCGCAAACGTTAGCCGGATCGTCGGGCAATCCGTCGATCAGCGCGATCGTCCCATTCGGCATTCCGGGACGCACCTCTACGAGCAAATCGTGCATTACGGTGTCGCGCGCGACGGCATCGTCAGCTGTGTCATCCTGAGCGGCGCGCGAGAGCGCGCCAGTCGAAGGGCGGCCGAGCTTGCCGAGGCCCGCAAGATCGACGTAATCACCGGTACTCACGCCCAACTTCGCAGCATCCTCCGGCGAAAACGCCGCTTCCGGCAACGGACGCAGCTCCGCGATGCGCGCATCGTGCGCGCTCGTTCCGCCGCCGGCAAAGATTCGGGTTTGGAAGACAACTCTAAAGCTGCCCTTCGATACCTCAGGGTCCTTCGATACCTCAGGATGACGAGCGAAGCGCTCGTCGCCGAGTGTAAAGTCTTCCGGCGAGTTCGCCAGGTGGCGCAGCACGGTCGCATCCACTTCTTCCGCCACGGGCAGGTCAACGCCGAGTTTTTCCGCCAGCGCGACGATCATTTCGAGATCGCTGAGTGCATCCGGCGGCGATTCGAGCGATTGCGCAGCGTTAACCGGCAACACGTCACCGGCGAGATTTGTGGTGGTGCCGGTTTTTTCAAAGCCGCCTTTAGCCGGAAGCACGAGCGTCGCGGCCTTGGCCGTCTCTGTCATGAACAGATCGCTCACGACGACAAACGGCGCGCCTTTGACGGCTGCGGCATCCGGATAATGCAGCGCCGGGTTCGCTCCGAAGATTGAAAGAACGGCCAAACGCCCGTCGCCCAACGCATCGAGCATGCCGGCGCCATCCAGCCCGCCGTCTACCTTCGAATACCCGGGACCGAAGAACGGCAACATGCCCATGGCTTCCGCGCCGCGCGCATTCGCCTGCTCACCCGTAATGTAAGTAAGAATCTCCGCACCCGGCAGTTTTTCAAGCAGCGTCGAGACGAGCGCCGCGTCGCAGCCGTCCCAAACGACCGCTATACGGTTTGCATCTTTCGGCAAAGCCTTGATCGCCTCGGCAACGCTTGAAACATCTTGCGAGGGAATCGGCGACGGGTACGCGCGTTCGGCAGACGCGATGCGGATAAGCTTCGCGCCTTTTTGAAACGCGGCTTTGCGAACGCGCAGGTCCATGATAGGCGCGCGCTCCGACGGCGACTCGCCAACTAGAACGATCGCGTTGGCCGTTTCAAGGTCCTCGAGTTTGGCGCCGTTCCGTCCGGGCGAGGCCTGACGCTGTCTGCCGGCGCGCCAATCGAGATTCTTTACGCCCGTCGCGCGGAAAACGTGCTGCAGCAAGAAGGCTTCTTCATTCGTGAGCCGGCCGCCGCCAATGACGCCGACGGACTTGGGATCGGCTTTGCACGCTTGGCGGAGCGCCGTTGCCCACAGATCGAGCGCGTCATCCCATGAAATCTGTATCCAGCGGCCGTCCTGTTTGTACATCGGCTGCGTCACGCGCGCCGGATCGTCATAGAACCCGACATTATAGCGCCCGCGGTCGCACAACCAGCCGTCGCTAATCGCGTCGTCATCCTCGACGGACATCGTCCGCTGCACGACCCCGACGCGCACGTCCACGTGCATCTGACAGCCGACCGGGCACTGCGTGCACGTCGTGCCGGTGCGGCGCAAATCCCACGGCCGGGATTTAAAGCGGTAGGTTTTCGACGTCAGCGCGCCCACCGGACAGAGTTCGGTAACGTTGCCCGTAAAATTGTGGCGGTACGGCTCGCCATTCGCAGTCGCGATGATGTTGCGCACGCCCCGATCTTTCAGGACGAGCTCGCGTTCGCCGACGATCATGTCGTCAAAGCGCACGCAGCGCTGGCAGACGACGCAGCGCTCTTCGTCCAGCACGATCGTCGGACCCAGATCGATCGCTTTGGGTTTGCTGACCTTCGGATCGATGCTGCGCGAATATCCCTGACCGTACGCCATCGCGTAGTCTTGCAGATCGCATTCGCCGCCTTTGTCGCAAATCGGACAATCCAGCGGATGATTCACGAGGTACAGTTCGAGGACTGCGCGGCGGCCGTCCGCGGCTTTATCGCTCTGCGTATGGACGACCATGCCGTCCGTGACCGCGGTATTGCACGCGATCTGCAGCTTCGGCACCCCCTCGATTTCGACCAAACAAATGCGGCACAACCCGGCGGGCCCCATCTTGCGGTGATAGCAGTAAACCGGGATCTCGCGCTTTATCTGTTTGGCAGCTTCAACCAGCCACGTTCCCTTCGGAACTTGGACCGGCGTGCCGTCTATGGTAACGGTAACGAGTTGCTGGTCAGCCACTACCGCGCACACAGCTCCCGAACCGTGGAACTACCATCGGCAGACCGAATCACCCAATTTATCCGGCGCTTTCCTTGTGGTTCCAGCGTAACAGTAGCGCCGTTGTCATCACGTTTTGCAACAAACGACCCGTTTATCCATCCGCCAACGCTCTTTGTCGCCACGCCGCCGCCCGTAAATTGATAAGCCGTAAGGAGTTGCCGGTTCGGATCGTAGCCCCACATTTGTACTTCCCAGTCCGACATGGAAGCTCCCCACGAGCGCTCTTCCATCCATTGGCGATTCGGCGAAAAACTGTAAGAGACGTGCTGGGCGCGCCCGTTCGAACTTCCACCCTGGATGACGCAGCGCCATGTTCCGGTCAAGAACTGCAGTTTTGCGATCGCTGATGCGCCGGTTTGGGCCGTTGCGACCGATGGAGAGATCGACAAAGCCACGGCGCAGATCAATACTGAAAGAAGCCTCATAGACGCACGGTCTCCCTTGCAACGCGAGCTTCGAACTGTTCCGGAAAACGCTTGAGAACCGACGCCAAGAACGGCTCGATCGAGTCGCCGAGCGGACACAAATTGATTCCGGTGATCTCATGGCTGACGCGCGCGAGCATCTCGATGTCGGACTTTAGCCCGCGGTTCTCAAGAAAACGATGGAGCACGCGTTCCAGCCAGTGGCCGCCTTCGCGGCACGGCGTGCATTGGCCGCACGATTCGTGTGCGAAGAAACGTACGAGGTTGAAAGCCGCGCGCACGATATCCGTTGTGTCGTCCATAACGACCATGGCGCCGGAGCCAAGCATCGTGCCGGCCTTCGCCAGCGATTCATAGTCGTACGGCAGATCGAGCTGCTCTTCGAAGATGCATGCCGATGAGCCGCCGCCGGGTTGAATCGCCATTAGGGTCCGTCCCGGACGCAAGCCGCCCGCGATTTCGATGAGCTCGCGCACCGGTGTGCCGAGCGGCACTTCGTAGTTGCCCGGCTTCTGCACGTGTCCGCTGATCGAAACGACTTTGTAACCCTTGCTGCGCTCGGTTCCGACTGACGAAAACCATTCCGGCCCATGTTCGAGAATCGGCACGAGATACATGAGCGTCTCGACGTTGTTGACGACCGTCGGTTTTCCGTAGAGCCCCTGCACTGCCGGAAACGGCGGCTTCAGACGCGGCTCGCCGCGCTTCCCTTCCAGCGAATTCAGCAGCGCGGTTTCCTCGCCACAAATATATGCGCCGGCGCCGCGATGCACGGTCACCTCGAGATCGTAGCCGCTGCCGAACAGATTCTCGCCGACGAAGCCGGCCTTGCGCGCCTGCGCTAACGCCTGCATGAAGATCTCGTAACCGCGCTTGAACTCGCCGCGAATATAAATGAACGCGTGGTGCGACTCAATCGCGTATGCGCCCAGCAGAATGCCCTCGATCAGCATGTGCGGGTTCTCTTCGAGCAGCATGCGGTCTTTGAACGTGCCGGGTTCGGCCTCGTCGCAGTTACACACCAAATAGCGCGGGCGAGTCGCGGGCGGCAGAAACGACCACTTTTTGCCGGTCGGAAAACCGGCGCCGCCCCGGCCGCGCAAGCCCGACTTGTCGCAGAGGGCCTGCACGTCGGCCGGTTTCATCTCTTGAAACGCGCGCGCGAGCTGCTTATAGCCGCCCCGTTTGCGATAGACTTTGATGTCGCGCAGATCCGCCTCGCCGAGGCCCGCGGTTAAAACTTTAACGACCGGCATTATTCCTCGATCACATCGGCCAGCGCGGGTTCGAGATTGGCGAGCCGCTCTTTCGTGCGCCCGCGGAAGCGCGGCTCATCCGCCAAAATGCGGTCGAGCATGATGATGCCGTCGCGATCGAGGCCGCCGGGATTGTTCGGATCGGGCTGGCCCTGCGCGCCCGCAGATTTTTCACCATCCGAAACCTGCGCGTCCTGGCGGAGCGTCCAACTCCGTTCGGGCGTCTGGGTTTGCTGCAGCGCCGCAACATTGTACTTGCCGGCGCGCATCGCCGCCAGCATGTCGTCGATCATCTGGGGCGTCAAGTCGTATACGAAGTTCAAATTCACTTGCATGCACGTCGCGCGGTCGCACGCGGCCAGACACTCGACTTCTTCGTACGAGAACAATCCGTCGGGCGTCGTCTCGAGATGCCCTACGCCCAGTTGCTCGCGAAAATACGCCATGATGTTCTCGGCGCCGTTCAGTGTGCACGCTAACCCGCGGCAGACCTGCAACATGTATTTGCCGACGGGCTTGCGGTAGAACAGCGTGTAGAACGAAATGGTCGACTCGACAACTGCCGGCGTCAGATCGAGCATTTCCGAAATCGCGCGCACCGCTTCCGGGCTCGCAAAGCCTTCGTGCTCTTGAAACAAGTGCACGAGCGGCAGCAGCGCGGATCGCTTCTGCTCGTACTGCGCGACGATTTCGTCGCATTGCGGCTTGAGCTTTTTCAGTAGGCTATTGAAATCACTCATGCGGGCCTCGACAGGCTCGGCCGTGGTTCGACAGGCTCACCATGACACATGAGCATCCCGCGTTCCGAAATCATCGGTCGACTTCTCCGAAAACCGGATCGAGCGAGCCTATGATGACCACGAGATCGGCGATCAGGTTGCCGGGCGCGAGCCCTTTGAGCGCCTGTAGGTTGTACATCGAAGGCGGACGAGTCCGCACGCGGTACGGGCGGTTGCCTCCGTCCGAAACGACGTAATAGGCGAGCTCGCCGCGCGGGCCCTCAACGGCCTGGTAGACGTCACCCGGCGGGACGCGAAAACCTTCGGTCATGATTTTGAAGTGATGGATCAGCGCTTCCATCGAGAGCGCGATCGTCTCTTTGGGCGGCGGCATGATTTTCGTATCGTCGATCGCGATCGGCCCGGGCTTCAAGGCATTGCGCACTTGCTGCACGATGCGCATCGATTGTTCCATCTCGTCCAACCGCACAAGGAAACGCGCATACGAATCGCCCTCAACGCGCGTCGGGATGTCGAATTCATAGTTGGCGTACCCGCCGTACGGAAAAGCGCGACGGACGTCGTACGCGATACCGGTTGCGCGCAGCGCTGGGCCCGTGATGCTCCAGTCCTGCGCTTCTTCTTGCGTCATGATGCCGACGTCGATCAGGCGATCTTGCAAAATCGGATTGGCTTGCAGCAGTGTGCGCAGATCGCGCATGCGGCCGGGAAACATCGCGATGAGCTCGTCGAGCTGCTCCATGAAGCCCGACGGCAGATCCGCCTGCACGCCGCCGATGCGCAAGTAATTGGGATGCATGCGCGCGCCGCCGGTTGCTTCTTGCAAATCCAAAATCTTTTCGCGCATGTCGAAACAGTAGAAAAACGCCGAAAGCGCGCCAAGATCGATACCGTGCGTTCCCAGCCAGACGCAGTGCGACGCGATGCGCGTGAGCTCGGCCTGCAACACGCGAATCTGCTGCGCGCGTTCCGGAATGCGATCGGTGACGCCAAGCAACTGCTCTACGGCCAAACAGTAGCAATACGCGTTGCTGCTGGGCGCGAGATAATCCATGCGCTCGATGACGGTCTGCGCCTGCGACCAAAAGAGATTCTCCGCGGTCTTCTCGATGCCGGTATGGAGGTAGCCGATCTCGGGCTCGGCCTTGACGATGTTCTCGCCCGAGATCTCGAGCATGATCTGCAGCACGCCATGTGTCGAAGGATGCTGCGGCCCCATCGAGAGTACCATCGCATTGCCTTCTTGCGATACGATCTCCGGCGTGAGCGGCGTCGTGGTCATGCTCACGATTTCGGATCCTGATTTCGAATCTTGGCGATCTGCTGCTGCAGCGCTTCGAGTGTGCGCCCAGAAGGCGGCGCGCCCGCCTGCACGTTGCTCTTTAAGGCAAAAGCCGGCCGCGGCGAGCGTTCGCGCGCCGGACCGCGCAGCGGATAATCCTTACGGAGCGGATGGCCCTCCCAATCGTTGGGCATTTGAATGCGCCGCATATCCGGATGGCCTCCGAATGAAATTCCGAAGAGATCGTAGATCTCGCGTTCGGCCCAATCGGCGGACCTCCATAGATCCGTCGCCGTCGGCAGCTTCGGATCTTCAGCCGTAACGCCGCATAGCAAGCGCACGCGCTTCGTCTTCGCCAAATTTAAGAGATGATAGACGACGTCGAAACGCGGCGTTCGCTCCGGATAGTCCACGGCCCCGACATCGAGCAGCAGCCCAAAACCCTCGCGTTTGAGATCGGCGAGCCGCGCATGCAGCTGCGCCGGTTCGATGCGCTCGATGGCGGCATCGTCGATCGGCGGACGTAGCGCGGGCGGATCGATCGCCGTTCCGGTTAGCGGCGGCGTTTGTGTGCTAGGCATTCAGCGTTATGTGCGTGCCAGCAATCCGCCGCGGCCGCCTTCGCGGATCTGCTGCTGGATCAGATTGACCGCGTAGAGCAATCCGTCCGGCGTCGGTGGACAGCCCGGAACGTAGACGTCGACAGGGATGACCGTATCGACGCCTTGTACGATCGCATAATTGTCGAAGACGCCGCCGGAACTCGCGCAAGCGCCCATCGAGATCACCCACTTCGGATCGGCCATTTGATCGTACAAGCGCTTCACAACGGGCGCCATCTTCTGCGCGACGCGGCCGGAAACGATCATCAGATCGGCTTGGCGCGGCGAGGCGCGAAAAACTTCGGAACCCAAACGCCCGATGTCGTACTCGGGCGCGGTCGCGCTCATCATCTCGATCGCGCAACAGGCCAAACCCATGGTCAACGGCCAGACGCTCGAACTTTGCGCCCAGCGCGCGACGTCGTCCACCTTCGCCAAGAGAAAATGGCCCGGGCCTACCTCCATTCGAAACCTCGTTTCTTCCAGACGTAGGCGTACCCGATCGCGAGGACGACGATAAACGCGCCCATCTCGACCAGCCCGAACATGCGCAACGCGTGCATCTGGACGGCCCACGGATAAAACGAGGCCGCCTCCACATCCAAAACCACGAAGAGCATGGCGATCAGATAGAACTTCACCGGAAAACGGCCGGCGATCGCGGAAGTCGGCTCGACGCCGCACTCGTAGGCTTTCTCTTTTTCGGGATTCGGTTTGCTCTGCGCCAAAAGGCCCGGCAAAAGACTGAATGCCAGCGCGGCAGCCACGGCGACGGCCACGAAGATCGCTACGGGCGCATAGGGGGTCATCGGCTTGTGACAGTTTTCACAAGCCTTTCCCAACCCCTTGAAGAAAGGAACGGACATGAAGGTTTTCGCCCTCGGATTGGTTATGATTCTCGCCCAATCGGGAGGGTGCAATAACCCCAACGGCGGCGGCGTACAGGACTTCGGCACAATCGTCGGCCGCGTGCTCGATGCGACGAACAACCGGCCGGTCCCGAACGCGCTCGTGGCCGTCGGTTCCTTATATACGGGTTACTCCAACCCAGACGGCGCCTTCCAGCTCTCGGGCATTCCGATTGGCCGCCAGGGCCTGACCGCCAGCGCGCCCGGTTATCAGACGACGAGCGTCACCGTCCCCGTCCACAAAGATCAAACCACCAACGCGTACTACGTGCGGTTGCTGCCGCTGACGGGCGGGCCGACCGCACCGCCGCCGCCGACGCCGACTCCCACCGCCGGGCCGCCGACGCCGACTCCGGTGTTGACGCCCGAACCCAGTCCAACCGGCAGCACCAGCCCCTCGCCGTAGTGGCGCTCAACATCGTCGCCATACTCGGCGGCGTCTTTTTGGTCTTCATCGCACTGCGCGATGTGTTTCAAGGCGTGATCGTTCCGCGCGCCGAGAATACGGCGCTTCGCGTCAGCCGGTACTTGAATCGCGCCATCTGGTACGTGTGGCCCAAGATTGCCAACACATTCTTTCACAACGAACGCAAACGTGAGGACTTCTTGGGAACGTTCGCGCCGTTCACGCTCGTCTTGTACCTGGTGACGTGGGTCGTCTTGCTGATCGCCGGCTGGGGTTTTCTCTTTTACGGCATTCGCGATCAGTTGCGTCCGGAAAATCTGTCTCTCGCCGACTGCATCTACTTCGCCGGCGCGTCATTCTTGACCATCGGCTACGGCGACATCGTTGGAACGACAACGCTGTCACACATGCTCTCGCTGGCGGCCGCAGCCTGCGGACTCGCGGTCGTGGCCGTCGTCGCGACGTTTCTCTTTTCGCTTTTCGGCGCATTTCAGAAACGCGAAGCGTTTGTCGTCACGTTCGGTTCGCGCTCGGGCACGCCGCCCAGCGGCGTCGGATTGCTCATCGAACATGCGCGCGCCGGGATCGTGCCGGATCTCGCACAGGTCTTTCACGAAGGCCAAGCTTGGATGGCAAGCGTGATGGAAAGCCACCTCGCTTATCCTATCCTCACGCTCTTTCGTTCGAGTCACGACTACGAATCGTGGGTCGGAACGCTCGGAGCACTGCTGGATTCATCATCGCTCGTGCTAACGACGACGGAAAGCGACGCGGCAATCAAAGGGCAGGCCCACATCGTCTACAATCTGGGCCGCCATCTCACGCACGATTTCGCAAGCTATTTCGGTTTCGAGCAAGACGGGCAAGTGACCGGAATCGAACGCAACGAATTCGACGGCGCATGCGATCGCCTCAAAGCCGCAGGATACCACATCGGCGATTGCGACGAAGCTTGGAAACGCTTTTCCGAGCTGCGGCGCAGTTACGCCGCGCCGCTCAATGCGCTCGCGCGCTGGCTCGAGATTCCTCCCGTGCAATGGGTGGGCGATCGCTCGCTACTGCGATCGCACTCCACCGCAGTGCACTAAGCGCGCGTTCTTGGCTAAAACCCGTGGGCTATATCGTGGTTGTGCAAGAAGTGCTTTGCGGCGTTAATCGGTAGCGCAAAGCCAATCGATCGTTCGTCCTCGAAGCGCGATTCGGCTAAGCCGACGATCTCGCCGTTGTCGGCCAGGAACACCGGCCCGCCACTCTCTCCCGGAACAATTGGGAGCGTTACCTCGATCGCATCGCGGCGCAGCGCGGAGATGCGCCCCGTGTTCAGAGATGTTGCCAAACCTAACCCCTCGTTTTCGAATTCATCGGGTATCGGATAGCCCAAAAGTCCCACGGATCGTCCGGGAAGCGCGTCGCCACTCGAACCGAGCGGCGCAACCGGAAGATCTCTTGCCGTCGTCCGCACAAGCGCGACATCGAGATCGCTGTCGCGCGCGACAACACTGAATGGCACTTTGCGTTTGTTGCCGATCGTCGCGCGGAAGTTCCAGGCGTGCTCGAGCGCGTGCTCAACCGTGAGAATGTCGCTGCCCCAACTTCCGCTCGCGATCACGATTCCGGTCGCATACTCGGTGTCGGGACCGCTCCGCTTGGTCGCACCGGGCACATCCATCGTGAGCAAGACGATCGACGGCCGGAGTTTGTCCGCGGCTGCCACGAATGCGTCGTCCGCCGATTTCGGCGCAGCGCACGCCGCCAGAAGTACGAATGCGGACAGCGCGATAAGACGCCGCATCAACGCGCGACCGCCGTTTCCATCGCGGATTTTAGTTCGGCGATTCCGCTGCCCGTCCGCGCGCTTACGCTGATCGCGCCGGCGCGGTGCGGCATTGCGCTAACGACATCGCATTTGTTGAAGACCAGGAGCTGCGGCTTCGTTCCCAATTGCAGGTCAGCCAGCGTTTTGTCGACTGCCGCCATTTGGCGCGGCCAATCCGGATTCGCGGCGTCCACGACATGCACGAGCAACTCGGCTTGCTCTAATTCTTCGAGAGTCGCGCGAAACGCGGCGAGCAAATCTTTTGGCAATTCCGTGATAAAACCAACCGTATCGACAACGCTGACGTATTCCCGGTCCTTCAGCCAGACGCGCCGCACCGTGGGATCGAGCGTCGCGAACGGCTGGTCGGCGACGAACGCGTTCGAGCGCGCCAGACGGTTCAGCAGCGACGTTTTGCCGGCATTCGTGTAACCGACCAACGCGGCGAGCGGCTCGCGCCCGGGCGAGGCGCGACGCGTCTTGCGCTGGCGGCGAACATCGGACAGCTGCCGGTTGAGCACGCTGATTCGTTCTTGAATGCGCCGCCGATCGACTTCGAGTTTCGTTTCACCGGGGCCGCGCGTGCCGATGCCGCCGCCCAAACGTGAAAGATCGGCGCCGATGCCGATCAGATTCGACTGGCGGTAGCGCAGTTGCGCGAGCTCGACTTGCAGCTTGCCTTCGCGGCTGCGTGCGTGACGCGCAAACACGTCGAGAATCAACATCGTGCGGTCGACGATCGGCACCGGGATAACTTTTTCCAGATTCTTGCGTTGCCGCGGGCGCAGATCGTTGAGTACCAAGATGAGATTCGCTTTTGCAGTTTTCGCAAGCTCCGCAATTTCGACAGCTTTGCCGCTGCCAACCAGCGTAGCCGCGTCGACACGCGCGCGCCGCTGCACCATACGCCCCACAATTTTCGCGCCCGACGCAGCCGCCAGCGCTTCCAGTTCAGCCAGTTCCGGTTCGATTGGCCGCGCGGGGTCGTCCGTATCTACAGCGACGACGAGTGCTCGCGGCCCTACCGCGCGATTGGGCGAAGCTGATCGATGAGCCATGAAAGGGCCTGGATATATCGCGGCCCTGGGCGATAGAGAGCGTTCGCATCCGGCGCGATAAGCACGCGCTTCGCCCCGACAGCTCGCAGCGAGCGCCACGGCTCACGAGCGAGACTTTGCTCGAGTTGCGCATCGCGCGTGGCAAGCAGCGCGTCGGGCTGCAGCCGAAGCAGCGCTTCAGGGCTATATTGCGCGTACGCCTGCGGCAAGGATGCAACGGCGTTGCGTCCGCCCGCCAACCAAATTAGCGTCGAGATGTACGATTGCGGCCCGACGGTCCAAACCGGTGTCGTTTGAATGACGACGAAAACGGCCGGCCGCCGCTTGAAATGCTCGGTCTCGCGCAGCCGCTGCGTTTCGGCCCGTAATTTTGCGATAAGCGTATTTGCTTCGGCGGCGTGTCCGCTCAGCGCCCCGAGCTTCGCGATGTCGTTAAAGAGATCGGCATAGCTGTCATCGGGCAGGAGCTGCACCGAAATTCCCGCGCGCACGAGAGGACCGGCAGCTCTGCGCTGCGACGGAATCCCGACGACGAGATCCGGGTGCAGCGCGACGATTTTTTCGGCATCGATCGTCGCCGCATCGTCGACCGCCGGCAAACCTTTGGCGCACGGTATATCCGAGCTGAACTGCGAGACGCCGACAAGCTGCTTGGCCGCGCCGATCGCGCAGAGATCCTCCGTAAGCGACGGAATCAGCGAGATAATGCGCGCCGGCACTTCCGGCGGACGCGCGGCATTCGACGGCGAGCACGCCGACAGCACGACGGCCACCACAAGCATACTCGCGCGCAAGCTCAAGCGCATTGCGCCACAAACCGCTCGACTGCGGCGTCCCCGGCTAGGAAGTGGCGGTGCAAGAAGCTTGCCAGCACGTGCGGACGCCACGCGCCGGTACGCGAATCCTCCAGCGAGTAGGCCGCCTCTTCCGAAAGAGATTCGCTCGCGTAATGAAATTCATAGGCCTTCAGATCGTCGCCCCGTTCGTCGCAAACAGAATCGTGCAGCGCCTGCGCGCGCCGGTAGCCGATGTGCAAACGAGGCTGCGCGATGCTCGTACGCCCTCGCAAGGCGCCGCACATCGGAAAGACGCCGTCGTGCGTCTCCAACTCGCCGGCGAGATACATCATGCCGCCGCATTCGGCATAGACGGGCAAGCCCGCATCAATCGCTGATGCTATGCTGCGGCGCATCGCTTCGTTTGCGGCAAGCTCCCCAACGTGGGACTCGGGATAACCGCCGCCCAGCCATAGTCCATGGGCGCCGGCTGGGAGATTGCTGTCTCGTAACACGGAGAAGCGCGCGATCTGCGCGCCCGCGTGCTCGAGCGCTTCGATCGTCTCGGGATAGGTGAACCAGAGCGCCGAATCGTCCGCGACGGCGATGCGCGGCGACGGACCGCGACGTGTTGTCAATCGTTCGCCCGGGCCGGGCACCTGCTCGCGCGGTTGGGGAAAGAACACTGGATCGATCTGATCTGCCAAAACATCCGCTACGTCCTCCGCGATCGTTGCAACACCTTGCACGCGTTCGAGATCGAGCCCGAGATGGCGCTCCGGTATCTTCCACTCAATGCGATTCGGAAGCACGGCGACTACCGGAACACCGATCGCTGTAAAGGCGCGGCGTACCGCGCTCTCATGCGCGGCTCCGCCTACGCGATTCAAAATAACGCCCGCGATGTGTACTCGTGGCAGCATCTGCGAGCAGCCAAGTGCGATCGCGGCAGCGCTTTGCGACATGCGCCACAGATCGATAACGAGTAAAACGGGTGCGTCCAGCAATGCGGCCACGTGCGCGGTCGATGTGTCGCCCATGGTGTCGCCATCGAAAAGTCCCATCATGCCTTCGAGCAACGCCACGGATCCCGCGGTTGCGCCGACGTGCGAGCGGACGCGTTCTGCTCCGTCCAGCCAGAGATCGACATTGCGGGCCGCCCGGCCGCAGACGTTCTCATAGAGCCGCGCGTCGATGTAATCAGGCCCGATCTTGAACGGCTGCACCGGAATTCCGCGGCGCGCGAGCAGCGCGGCAAGAGCCAAACCTACGAGGGTTTTCCCCTCACCGGTGCCGGCCGCCGCGACGACTAGTTTGTCTTTCAAGGAATGCACAGCTTTCAAAAGACCAGGAAGGCTCGCCTGCAGCGCGTATCAAGTGCGTATCGCATTTGTGCGCGGGAAGCCGGTCAAAAACCGGCACGGTCGCGCCACTGTAGGCGGGGAGCCGCCCGGCGTCACTCCATTTTGGGGGAAGGCCCGGGCACCAGGCTACGATCCGCGAGTCAGGATACCAGCGCAAATGCCGCACAACCACCTCGCGAAAAGGAAGGGGTTGCCATGTTCTGGTTTTTCCTTGTCATCACGATCGGCAGCGCCGGTCAGCCTTCACCATCGCCGTCGCCATCGGCGCTTCCGGAGATCGCCCACGTGTATACGAGCGATCGCACCGATGAAACGCTGAAAAATGCAGCTCGCACGACGTACATCGTCACGCGAGCGGATATCGATCGCAACGGCTATCGCACCGTCGGTCAGGCGCTTCAAAGCCTGCCGGCCTTCGAGCTTTCACCGTACGGCGCGATCGGGTCGTCGGCACAATACGGGATCCGCGGCAGCAACAGCGCGCAGATTCTCGTGCTGGTCGACGGCTTGCCGGCGCCCGGATCGTTTGCAAATAGTGTAGAGATTCAAACGATGCCCACCACCGGCGTCGATCGCATCGAGGTGGTTGAAGGCGGCGGCTCCACGCTGTACGGTACCGGCGCAATCGGCGGAATAGTGAATGTCATCACCCAGCGCAGCTCGGGATACGGTGCGACGCTGCGCGCCGGATCGTTCGGCGACCGTTCGGCCGAAATCCGCAGCGACCACATCCAATTCTCACGGATCGTTGCGCGCAACGACTTCACGCTGCCGGACGGGACGACCAGGCCCGACAGTGACTATGAAGCTTCCGCACTGCACGCGAATTTTGATTTTCCCGTTGGAAGCTTTGATGCCGCCTTGCGAGCGGGCATTTCAAGCGATCGCGTCGGCGCCCCAGGGCCGGATGCTTTTCTTTCCACGACGTCGCGCGAAACCGACTTAAACTCAGGCGCGAACCTGACTTTGACGCGCAAGAGTGCTCAAGCCCAAACGACATTTCAGTTCGGCGGCACGACACAGCGCATTACGTTTGCCTGCAACACAAACGATCCGAACTGCTTTCAATCCGTTGAATCTTTGAACACCGAAGGGCGCGTCGATTTCGGCGCGAGAAACGTCGTGAGCGGCGCGGACGAACAGCTGCTCTACGGAATAGATCTCTCGCGCGGTTCCGTGCGTTCCGATGCGGGCGGCCTTTTCTCAACGAACTCCCTGGCGCAAGCCGCTGCGTACGTGCAGCAAACGGTCTCCGGTCGCTGGGGAAGCGCCTACGCCGGACTGCGCGCCGAACGCGACGGCGCGTTGGGTGGAGAGCTCTCTCCCTCGGCCGGGTTCGATATTCACCTCTCGAACGAAGCCTCGCTCAAAGGCAACGTCGCGACGGCGTTTCGCGCGCCGAACGCGACCGAGCTGTACTTTCCGTTCTTCGGAAATCCCGACCTTAAGCCCGAACGTGCCAAGGTTGCGGACTTGACGATCGTGGATTCGCACGTGCTAGGCGGCGCCTCGCTGACCTGGTTTGAGAATCGCACGAATGAGTTGATCGTCACGGAGCTGATCGATCCGGTGAACTTTATATTCGCGCCGGAAAACGTCGACCACGCGCTGATCGAAGGACTAACGCTCGACGTAAAGACTGCACCGCTGCATGGTTTCACAGCAGCGTTGAACATCACCGACCTGTTTCGTGCGGCAGATCTCGACGCGCAGAGCAGGCTGCCCGACGATCCGGTGTTCACGGCCAACCTGCGCTTGGACTACGCCGGCAGCGGATTCGTTCACGGTTTCGGCGCGGCGATCCATTCGGCAGGGCGGCGCGGTTTGGTGAACCTTCTGCAGCCAATCTTCGATCAGCCCGTGGCGTATACGAACACCGATGCGTATCTTTCGCTGCGCGCGGCGCCGCACGTCCTGTTCACGCTGCGAGGGTTCGACTTAGGCAACGAACGCTATGGCGCGGTCAACAGCTTTCCGATGCCGGGACGCACCTTCGCGTTCGAGTTGTCCAGCTACTAACATGAGCTGGCGCTTTGCGGCGCTGATCGCCGGCCTGCTCGCGATAGCGGGCGGCGCGCTGCTTGTCGGCGGCACGCCGCTCGCGCCGGGCGCGATCGTCACGGCGATCACCCACCCGTACGGCAGCGGCGAAATTGCTACGATCGTGTGGCAGCTCCGGCTGCCGCGTATCGTGATCGGTGCGTTGGTCGGCGCGGCGCTCGCGATCGCCGGAGCATTGCTGCAAGGCTTGCTGCGCAATCCGCTGGTCGATCCGTACTTGACCGGCGTAAGCGCCGGAGCGGCTGTAGCGATCGTGCTGTCGATTGCGGCGGGCGTAACCGCCGCCGCCGTTCCTGCGCTCGGTTTCGGTGCAGGCTTAGGGACAGCGGTACTCGTTGCGGCCTTGGCACGACGCGGCGCAAGCCTGGACGCGACGCGTTTAATCCTCGCCGGCATCTCGCTCTCGTCGCTGTTCGCCGCGATCATCGCACTGGTGTTGACGCGCGTTCAGGGCGGAGGCGGCGCGCCGGCCATCGTCAGCTGGTTGGCGGGCACGCTTTCCGGACGCAGTTGGAACGATCTCGCGTTTGCGGCACCCTATGCAGCGCTCGGCGCGATCCTTGCATTCTTGAGTGCACCGGCACTCAACGCACTGCGATTGGGTGACGTGCGCGCAGCCGCGGTGGGCGTGCACGTCGGGCGCGCGCAATGGACGATCCTCGCTTCTTCTTCGCTACTTGCCGCATCGGCAGTCACGCTGTCCGGAACGATTGGATTCGTTGGTTTAATCGTACCGCATGTGGCGCGCCGCATGGTCGGCTCGGATGCGCGTTACGTGCTCGCGGCTTCGGCGCTGCTCGGCGCGGCGCTCACTATTGTGGCGGATGCGTTGAGCCGCACGCTGGTCGCACCCGCGGAGATCCCGATTGGCGTGCTGCTTGCGTTCATCGGCGTTCCAACATTTCTCTACTTGTATCTGCGCGACAAACGGACGGCGGCGGCATGATAGCGGTTCGCGACCTTGCGCTGTTCGTCGCCGGGCGCACGCTGCTTGAACGGATGTCGTTCGAGATTCGCCAAGGCGAATTCGTCGCGATGCTCGGGCCCAACGGCGTCGGAAAGACAACGCTGCTTCGCACGCTCGCCGGGCTTCGCCGCGTCGAAACCGGCGAAGTGGTGATGGATTCGCGGAAACTTGACTCGTTCTCGCCCACCGAGCGCAGCCGCGCGATAGCTTTTGTTACCAGCGACGACGTGTTCACCGATCGGCTTACGGTGCGCGAAGTCGTCGCCGCCGGACGCTATCCGCACCACCACTGGTGGCAATGGAACGAAGAGCCGCACGACACGGAAGCAATCTCCGCAGCGCTACGCGCGGTCGAGTTGGAGCCGCTCGCGCACCGCGAGTTCGAAACGCTTTCGAGCGGCGAGCGACAACGCGTGTGGATAGCGCTCGCGCTGGCGCAAGAAGCCACGCTGCTTCTTTTAGACGAGCCGACCAGCCATCTCGACGTACGCGTCGCGCAAAATATTCTGACGCTCTTACGCGCGCAAGTCGCAGCGGGGAAGACCGTGGTATCCGTCCTACACGACCCGAACGAGGCGGCGGCGTATGCCGATCGCGTCTTGCTTCTGGAGCCCGGCGGCGTTCTGGCGTTCGACGAGCGGGAGCGCGCGCTTTCCCCGGACCTTCTCGGCCGCGCCTATGGCGTGAAAATGGAGTCGCTGCGGACCGCCTCGGGTGCGCCCCGGGTATTTCCGGCCGCGACCTCCGGTCTCTAGACACCCCGCATAACGCGCGCCCCAAACCTTTTACCGGGTGGCTAAGGCGCCCGGGCCCCGCGCATGGGATGATAGTCAAAACCGAAGGCCCACCGCGCCCAAGCGCGGGGGTTCTTCTCATAAGAGGAGACGAGAGATGGCAATGACAGCGGGGGAGCTGAAGGCGAAGGTCTCGTCGAACGGCAACGGCGTGCATGGCAAACGCTCGCCGAAACAGCTCGTCGAGTTCATCAAGAAAACCGGCCTAAAGATGGTGGACTTCAAGTTCACCGACGTTCCCGGAACGTGGCAGCATACCAGCGTGCCGGCGGATCAAGTTGACGAGGACACGCTCCTGGCAGGCATCGGTTTCGACGGATCGTCGATTCGCGGATTCCAAGCAATCCACGAATCCGACATGATCCTCAAGCCCGACGTAGATTCGGCTCACGTCGATACGTTCTGCGGCGTTCCGACGCTGTCGGTGATCTGCGACGTCTTCGATCCGATCGCGCAAAAACTGTATCACCGCGATCCGCGCAACATCGCGCGTAAGGCCGAGGCGTATCTGCGTTCGAGCGGAATCGCCACGACCGCGTACTTTGGCCCGGAAGCGGAGTTCCATTATTTCGATCGGGTCTCGTACGAGAACTCGCCGAACCGCGCGTACTACGAGATCGATTCGAACGAAGCGCACTGGAACAGCGGACGCGAGCAAGGATCGCTCGGCTACACGCTGCGCCCGAAGGAGGGATATTTCCCGGCGGGCCCGGCGGATACGACCGCCGACGTGCGAGCGGCAACTGCGCTCGTCTTGAAAGAGTGGGGCATCGACGTCGAGATGCAGCACCACGAAGTCGGCGCGCCGGGTCAAGCCGAGATCGATTTCCGTTTCGACTCGCTGCTGAAGACGGCCGACAACCTCATGACGTTCAAGTACGTCGTGCGTAGCGTTGCGGCGCGTCACGGCAAGTCGGTGACGTTCATGCCGAAGCCGGTTTTTGGCGACAACGGTAGCGGCATGCACGTGCATCAATCGCTCTGGAATGAGGGCGACCCACTCTTCTACGATAAAGACGGCTACGCTGAGTGTTCGCAGACGATGCTCTATTACATCGGCGGGTTACTGACGCACATCGATTCGCTGATGGCCTTTTGCGCACCGACGACCAACTCGTATAAACGGTTGGTGCCGCACTACGAAGCGCCGGTCAACGTGGCTTTCTCGGCGCGCAATCGCTCGGCCGCGATTCGCATTCCGATGTTCTTCCAAGGTAACCCCAAAGCCAAGCGTCTCGAGTTCCGCCCGCCCGATCCGACCGCGAATCCGTACCTCGCGTTCTCCGCACTCCTCTGCGCTGGACTCGACGGCATCAAACGGAAGATCGATCCGGTTGCGGCCGGCTTCGGACCGCTCGAGGAAAACATCTACGACCTGCCGCCGGAGAAAGCCGCAAAGATCCGCTCGGTTCCGGGTTCGCTGCGCCAGTCGCTCGATGCGCTGCGCGACGATCATGCATATCTGACGGAAAACGGCGTCTTTACCGACGACTTCATCGACCTGTGGATCGCCTACAAAACGGAACGCGAGCTCAAACCGGTGGAGATCCGGCCGCATCCGTACGAGTTCTACCTCTACTACGACGCGTAGCGTTTGACGGTCTCGTCCCCAACCGCGGGTATGGTTAGCGGTTGGGGCCGAGACCATCTTCACTTGACTTGAGATAGGCAAACCTCAAAGGGGCTGCGAAGCGAGCTGCCATGCAGACGCGGTCGCTTGCGGCCATTTTCAAAAGCTATGACGTCCGCGGAATCTATCCCGACGAACTCAACGATGATTTAGCCTATCAAATCGGGCGCTGCTTCGTGCCGCTGCTCAACGCGAAGAACGTGGCAGTCGGACGCGACATGCGGGAATCGGGCGAACATCTTTTCGAGGCGTTTGCCCGGGGAGCGACCGAAGCGGGCGGCAACGTCATGGATGTCGGCCGGGTTTCGACCGATGCGCTGTACTTCGCGGTCGGCAAGTACAAGCTGGATGGCGGCGTGATGATCACCGCATCGCATAATCCCGCCAACTACAACGGCATGAAGTTTACACGCGATCAGGCGCAGGCTATTTCGTTAGATACCGGCCTCGCTCAAATTCGCGACCAGATCGCCTCAGCGAATCTTCCGCCAAAGACGACGGGCACGCCGGGGCAGGTTACGCAAAAGTTTATCTTAGATGAATTTGCGGCACATTGCCTCTCATTCATCGAACCGAAGAAGATCAAGCCGTTCAAGATAGCGATCGATGCCGGCAACGGCATGGCCGGCGAAACCATTCCGCACGTCTTCAAACATTTGCCCTGCGAGGTGGTGCCGCTCTACTTTGAGCTCGACGGCAGTTTTCCGAACCATCCGGCCAGCCCGATCGAACCCGAAAATATGATCGACCTGCAGGCCGCCGTGCGCAAGCATAAATGCGACCTGGGCGTGGCATTCGATGGCGACGCCGACCGTATGTTCATCGTCGACGAAAAGGCCGGCTTGATCGACGGAAGCACGGTGACCGCGCTGGTCGCCCTCAACACTCTCAAGCGCCGCCCCGGCAGCAAGATTCTTTACAACCTTATCTGCAGCCGAAGCGTACCTGAATTGATAAAGAAAAACGGCGGCATCCCGGTCCGGTCACAGGTGGGGCACTCGCTTATCAAGCAGCGCATGCGCAGCGAGGACATTATTTTTGGAGGAGAACACAGCGGCCACTTCTACTTCCGCGATAACTGGTACGCCGATTCGGGAATGATCGCCCTGATGGAATGCCTCGAACTCTTCAGCGAAACCGATAAGCCGGTCAGCGAGTTCATCACGCCTATCGACACGCGCTTCCGCTCGGGGGAAATCAACACGACCGTCAAAGACGTGCAGGCGAAGATGCGCGAGATCGAAGAGCATTACAAAGGCGCCGACGTCGACCATTTGGATGGCGTGACCATTTCCTATCCGGACTGGTGGCTGAATGTACGGCCTTCAAATACCGAGCCGCTTTTGCGTTTGAACGTTGAGGGCGACACGCGCGAACTTATGGAACGGCATCGCGACGAGGCGCTGGCGGTGATTCGCTCATGAACCGTTTCGTCATCGGCCCGGCTTCGATAGCTTTAGGCGACGGTTCGTCGGCCGAAGGACGCATCGCGATTGAAAACGGGCGCATCGCCGAGCTACTCCCGAGCGATGGCCCGGCCGATCATCCTTTGCCGGCGGGAACGCATATCGCGCCCGGATTAATCGACATTCACACCAACGGTGCGGGCGAGTTTCTTTTCAATCGCGATCAAGGCTACGCCGTCCCGGTGGCGGCGGTCGACTATGCGCGCCAGGGCGTTACCGGTTTTGTGGCCGGCATCATGACGGCGCCGTGGGAATCGATGCTGCATGCCGCCGGCGAAGTCGTCGAAGCCGCGCACCAGCTCGAGGAAGACTCGCCGCGCGGCGCGCGCTGCTTGGGTATTCACTTCGAGGGGCCGTTCATCAATCCGAAATTCCGGCGCGTTCATCAACAGCAGTGGATCGTTCCCGCGACACGCGAACGCACGCGCGCATTAGTCGACGCGTGCCGGGGCGCGTGTTTGATGGTGACGATGGCGCCGGAAGTGGACGGCGTCTCTGACGCAGCACGATATTTCCTGGAGCACGGCATCGTCTGTTCGGCAGGCCATACCGCCGCGCGATACCGCGAAGGAATGCTCGCGATCGGGCTGGGGTTCCGCTCGCTCACGCACGCATTTAATGCGATGCCGCCGCTCGACCATCGCGATCCCTCGATTCTGGCGGCATTCATCCAGGACGGCAGGACGACTGTTCAGGTCATCTGCGACGGCATTCACGTCGCGCCCGTTATGGTCGATCTTCTGCGCCGTACGGTGCACGAGCGGCTGATTTTGGCAACGGACAACATGCCCTCAGCCGGCCCCGGCTATCACATCTCGGGCGGCGTCATGCGCGCTGAGGACGGAACGATTGCGGGCAGCGCGATTCGCATGGATGAAGCGGTTCGCAATTACATGAGCTACACGGAATTGCCGTTCGCCAAAGCAGTCGTCGCTGCGACACACACGCCCGCAAAACTCCTGTCACTCGACCGTGAAATGGGACGCATTGCGCCCGGCGCACGTGCGGATCTTTCGTTCTGGGATAGCAAGCACAACGTCATCGGTACGATGGTCGGCGGCGTTACCGTTTTCGGCGAGATGTTCACGCCCGCCGCCGCTCAAGCCGTGTCATCCTGAGCGGTGTTCGCGTAGCGAACGCGCAGCAGTGTCATCCTGAGCGGCGTTCGCGAAGCGAACGCCCAGTCGAAGGGCCCCTGAGCCTGGCGAAGGGCCAAACCTACCGTCGTGCACTTGGCCATACCGATGCGTCGGCAAGCGTCGGAAACATCCAGCTCCCATCGTATAGATTTAAGAGCCACCATTCTCCGCTAAAATAAAATAGCTTCGCCGTTATCGCGTTGTGCGTCGGTGCCAATACCACACTGTGCGACCGAATGAACCCGTCGTCGGCCCAACTCGCCGGCTCGCTAGGCTTCCACGAAAAGGCTATGCGGTACAAGTGCCCTCGCCGTATGCGTTCATTTTTCGTTGGCAGTATCGGCTCGACCCATAGAATTCGCTTGGGCACGATCGTCGAATAACAAAAATAGGGGAGGTTGCCGTGATTATCGTTGTAGCTATTCGTTGCATAGAAATATGGGATGGAGTTCCATGTCAGATAGTAGTCGAACCCAGCAGCCCTGGGTGTTCGCACCAACATGCCGGCCTGCACCAAGTGATTTAAGACATTATAGACAGCGAGAGCCTCCGGCTTATTCAGGTCACTTTTCTCGATTCTGCCTCGCCAAATAGCATCGAGAAACTCGACATACGTCGCCAATGTTGCGGTGTAACCGGGATAGTACGTGGCGCCGGTCTTAACCGGCGCCCATCCCAACGGGACGCACTCATGATATTGGTACTTCAGACGATCGGATAGCTGCTCCAGAAGGGCCTGATTCGGAATTGAAGGCTTGGGCGCACACGCACTCAGCAAGACGGCGAAAAGCGCAACGGACCCGATCTTCACAACAGGACACTTCCGAGCCGTGGCCGCAATCGCCGCTTACCCATACTTGAAACGACTGTTTCAAGTATGATATTCTGGGCGGGTGACCCGGACCGCGGACCCCGAGCGCCCTAGCGAACTGCTCGAGAAGATCATCGAGTACGTCCTTGAACACGGGCTGACCGGCCTGTCGCTGCGGCCATTGGCTAAAGCAATCGGGTCGAGCCCGCGCGTTTTGCTCTATTATTTTGGCTCCAAAGAATCGCTAGTAGCACAGATTTTCGCGCACATCAGGAAGCAGCAGCACGCCGCCGTCGCGCGACTTAACGAGCAAACGTACGTGCATCCGACCGATGCCTGCCGCGCCGGATGGACGATGATGAGCTCAAAGCAATTCTTGCCGCTCTACATGCTCTTCTTCGAAACGTACGCCTATGCGCTGCGCAATCGCAAAGATCACGGCCCGTTTCTACGGCACGCGATCGAGGACTGGCTAGAATTCATCGAAGCGCCCGCGCTTGAGGCCGGCGCTGATGCGCAACAAGCGCGCCGCTACGCGACGATTGTCCTTGCCGGCTTTCGCGGCTTCATCATGGATTTGTGCGCCACCGGGGACCGTGAGCGCGTCGACTCAGCGGTGAGCGAGTGGCTGGAAACATTGCACTATCATCTTCCGAGGAAGAAACGCCATGCAGCCACAGCCTGAAATTCGAAAAAATGCGCTAACGTTTGTACTCATCTCGGTCCTGCTGGACATGATGGCGTTAGGCGTGATCGTGCCTGTTCTCACGCCGCTGATCAAGAGCTTTACGCACACGAACGTCAGCGCGACCGAGTGGATCGGCATCTTCTCCACGATCTTCGCCTTGATGCAATTTATCTTTTCGCCGTTGCTGGGCGTGCTCTCCGACCGGTTCGGCCGGCGTCCGATCATTTTGCTATCCAACCTCGGACTGGGCTTGGACTACATCATCATGGCAATCGCCCCGAGCGTTGGCTGGCTGCTGGTCGGGCGCGTGATCTCCGGCGTCAGTTCGTCAAATATTTCGGTCGTCTACGCCTACATCACCGACGTGACGCCGCCCGAAAAGCGCGCCGCCGGATTCGGCATGATTGGGGCAGCGTTCGGGATCGGATTCGTCCTCGGCCCCACGGTGGGCGGCTTGCTGTCGGCGCACGGGGATCTGCGGCTTCCATTTTGGGTGAGCGCGGGTTTAAGCTTGCTCAACTTTCTCTACGGATACTTCGTACTGCCTGAGTCGTTGCCGGAAAACTTGCGCAACCGCTTTGAACTAAAACGCGCGAACCCGCTCGCGGCGCTAAAACTCTTGCGTTCTCACGGTGAGCTCTTCGGCATTTCGATAGCGTATTTTCTTGCGATGGTCGCGCACGATGCGCTCCCGACCATCTGGGCGATTTACGGGATCACGCGCTATCATTGGGACTCCAGGACGATTGGATTGTCCGTTGCGATGGTCGGACTCTGCCAAATCGTCGTTTCCGCAAAATTTGTCGGGCCGGCAGTGAAATGGCTGGGAGACCGGTACGCGATGGTAGCGGGATATGCATTTGGAGCCGTCGCCTACATCATTTGGGGGACGGCTCCGTCGAGCGGCTACTTTTACGCCGGCATTCCCATTCTCGCGCTTTGGGCCATCGCGACGCCGGGACTCCAAGCGATTGCGGCGCGACACGTGACGGCATCCGAACAAGGCGAGTTGCAAGGTGCGCTTGGCAGCATTCGCGGCATTGCGACCATCGTCGGTTCCAGCCTTTTCCCGATAACGTTCTATCTGTTCATCGGCAGTCTCGCATCATTGCACGTCATCGGTGCGGCGTGGTATCTCGGGGGTCTCCTTCTCATCGGCACATGCGCCATCGGATGGTACGCGACGCGCGGCGAGCCGGAGCTGCATGCGGTTTTGCAAACGCAGCCCGCACTGGAAGAAGTCGAATTCTAAACCTGGGCCGCTCCTAAGTACGCTTCGGCAACTGCGGGATTTTGTAACAACGCCGCGCCGCTGTCTTCGAACCGCATCGAGCCGGTTTCCAGCACATAGCCGCGGTTTGCGATCCGCAGCGCTTGTTGCGCATTTTGCTCGACCAGCAGAATCGTCGTGCCCCGTTTGTTGATGTCTCTGATGACGCCGAAGATCGTTTGAACGATGATTGGCGCCAGGCCTAACGACGGCTCATCGAGCATGAGCAGCCGCGGCGCACTCATAAGCGCCCGCCCAATCGCAAGCATCTGCTGCTCGCCGCCGGACAGGGTGCCCGCCGCCTGGTCGAGCCGCTCTTCCAGTCGAGGGAACGTAGCGAGGACGAATGCCAGCCGCTCCTCGATCTCACTTTTGGAGCGCACCGTGTACGCGCCAAGCGCAAGATTCTCGCTTACGGTCATGCGCGCAAAGACTCGCCTGCCCTCGGGCGCGTGCCCAAGGCCGAGCCGCACGATCTCGTCGGGCGAACGCTTGCGCAAATCTTTGCCGTCGAATGATATCGTGCCCGAATATGGCACGAGTCCTGAGATCGCGCGCAGCATCGTCGTTTTTCCGGCGCCGTTGGAGCCGAGGAGTGCGACTATTTCGCCTTCCTCGACGCGCAGCGAAACGTCGCGCAGCGCGCGGATTCCGCCATATGAGACGCTGAGGCCGGTAACCTCGAGAAGTGTCACGCCACGGCTGTTCCGAGATACGCGGCAATCACGCGAGGATCGTTGCGCACTTCTGCGGGCGTACCGTGCGCGATCCGTTCTCCGTGATCGAGAACAGTGATCTCCTCGCTCACGTTCATGACGAGCCCCATGTCGTGCTCGATTAGCAGAACGGTCACGCCACGCTCCCGGATCGCGTGCACCAGCTCGCTGAGCTCGTGCTTCTCCTTCGGGTTCATGCCGGCGGCGGGCTCGTCCAACAACAGGAGCTTCGGCCGGCTCGCCAGAGCGCGGGCAATTTCCAATCGCCGTTGCGAGCCGTACGGCAAGTTGCACGCGTAGGTTTCAGAGACGCCTTCCAAACCGACGAACTGCAGCAGGCCGCGCGCTCGCTGTCTAGCTTCCCGTTCCTCGCGGCGCTGACGCGGAGTGTGGAGAAGCGAATCCCACAACTGCGCGTTGAGGTGCACGTCTTCGCCGGCCATTACGTTATCGATTGCCGCCATGAAAGAAAAAAGCCGGATATTCTGAAAAGTGCGCGCGATGCCGGCGGCTGCAATCCGGTGAGTCGGCCAGCCATCGATTCGTTTGCCTTCAAAAAGAATCTCGCCCGAACTCGGCGGATATATTCCCGTGATCGTATTGAACAGCGTGGACTTGCCTGCGCCGTTCGGGCCAATGATCGCGGCGATCGCTCCGCCTTTCACGAGCAAAGAGACGTCATCAACTGCAACCAGCTCGCCGAAGCGCTTGGAAATGCGCTCAAGCCGCAGCATGATGCAGTTCCTCCTTGCGCTGACGGCTCGGCAACAGGCCTTCCGGTCTGAAGAGCATGATCGCCACCAAGATCGCCCCGTAAATGAAGAAATGGTAGTTGCCGAAATCCACGTGCAGGCCCACATTTGCAGCAATGACGTTCGCCTGGGGCAGCACAACGTTGTTGACGAGCACGAGCACCAGCGCACCCACGACGACTCCCGGCACATTGCCCATGCCTCCCAACACCAGCATCGACACAATCAGCACGCTGACTTGAAACTGGAACAGGTCCGGTGACACCAAGCTCAGCTTGGCGGCAAAGACGACGCCGGCTAGGCCGCTGAACGATGCGCCAAGCGCGAACGCTGCGAGCTTCACGGCGGTGGTGTTGATTCCCATGTGCCGCGCGGCGAGCTCGTCCTCACGGATCGCCATCCACGCGCGTCCCAGCCGGCTGTCGCGCAGATTGTTCGCGAAGAGCAGCACGAGCGCAATCAAGCCAAGCACCACGTAATAGTACGGAATCGTATTCTGTCCGAACGACCGGCCGAAGAAAGACGGGAAATCCAACGCTCCAATGCCGTTCGGGCCGCCGGTATATTTCGTCAGGTTTTGAAAGATCTGCGGAACGATTTCACCGAAGCCGAGCGTGACAATCGCCAAATAGTCGCCGCGCAAGCGCAGCGTCGGCGCCCCCAAGATGATTCCGAAGAGCGCCGCAAATGCCGCGGCCAAGAACAGCAGCAGCCAAAACGGCAGATGCAAATTGAACTGTGGGCTGGCCATCATAGCGTACGTATACGCGCCAATTGCAAAGAACGCGGCGTAGCCGAGGTCCAGCAGACCGGCGTAGCCGACGACGATATTCAGGCCAAGCGCCAGAATCACGAAGATGCCGGCGTCGGCGAGCACATTGAAGGTTGCGTCATTGCGATCGAAGATCGGCGCGCACAAAAGAGCCACGCCGAGCGCAAAGTACAAGCCGCGCTTGGCGCGCAGGTTGCCGACGCGCTGCGCAGCGACGACAATCGCGATCGCGACCAAGAAATAGACGTAAATCATGCGCGCTCGAACACCGCTTCACCCAAAAGTCCGGACGGGCGAAAGACCAGCACGAGAATCAAGATTGCGAATACCGTGACGTTGCTCCACTGGCCGCCGAATTTCCAGGTCGCAAACGACTCGATGATGCCGATCAGGAAACCGCCGAGCATCGCGCCGCCGATGTTGCCAATCCCACCCAGCACGGCCGCTGTGAAGGCTTTGAGACCGGCGCCGAAACCGTTGAAGAACCACGTCGATTGGTAGTAGACGCCCGACACGAAGCCGGCTACGCCGGCCAGCGCGCTGCCGATCAGGAATGTCAGCATGATCGTTTTGTTGATGTTGATGCCCATCAGCTGCGCGGCGTCGCGATCTTGCGCCGTGGCGCGCATTGCGCGGCCTAATCGCGTGTTATGAATGAAGAGCTGGAGCCCGACCATCATCACGACCGCCAACCCGACCAGAAGAATCTGCTGCGCGCCGATTGCCACGCCGGCGACCGCGATCGACGGATTCGGGACGACCGCCGGAAACGACACCGGCGACGGACCCTTCCAGACTTGCATGATGTTTTCGAGGATGAATGAGACGCCGATCGCCGTGATAAGCGGCGCCAGGCGCGGTGCGTTCCGTAAACGGCGATATGCGAGCCGCTCGATCAGCACGCCTACGATGCCGCAGAGTAGCGCCGCGCCGATCAGCGCGATCGCTACGTCCACAACGAGCGCGACGCCATGCAGTTCGCCCGAAACGCCCAGCGCGGTCAAGATTGTGAGTGCGAAAAACGAGCCGAGTGTGTACACATCGCCGTGGGCGAAGTTTATGAGCCCGATGATGCCATACACCATCGTATAGCCGAGCGCGATCAGCGCGTAGATGCCGCCTAGTGAAATCCCGTTGACGAGTTGCGCTAGGAATTCATGCATTTCGTGCGCCCCTCGTCACGCGTGCCTTTGGCACGCTGCTCGGGGATGGTTCGACAAGCTCACCATGACACTCTCGCGAGCGCCCCTCGTCACGCGCCCTGGGCGCGCTCCTCGGGGTCCTTCGATACCTCAGGATGACACTACACTACAGCTTCAACTGGATCTGCCGAATGAAGTACGACTGTCCGTTCTTAAAGCCGTACAGGCTCAGTACCGGATTCGTCACGTCGCCGTTCTTGTCGAAGCTTATGCTTCCGATGGGCGTCTCGATCTTGGTCGTCGCGACGCGCGCCACGACATCCGCGCGTGAAGGCACGCCGCCTCCCTTTCCAATTGCTCGAATAACTGCGTTAGCGGCGACTTGCGCAGCCGCATACGCGTTCGCGCTGTACGGCCCGATGTCAGAGCTATAACGCGCTCGGTACGCTTTAACGAACGCCTGAGCCGCCGGAAGTTTCTCGGCGTTCGGAGCGGCCAGCGTGTAATAGCTGCCGTCGGCTTGCGCACCGGCGACCGTCGCAAGATCGGCGATGCCGTCGCCACCGAAATAGGCAACTTTCCCGAGGCCGACGCCGTACATTTGCTTGCGCAACAGGCCGCCTCCGGTGCTCGTCACGCCGCCAAAGAACACGACATCCGGCTTCGCGGCCGCGACCTTGAGCAGCAACGCCTTGAAGTCTTGGGTGTTCTTGGCGAGATGATCGCGCGCAAGCACGGTGCCGCCGTCGGCCGTGAAATCTTTTTCAAAACGATCGGCCAAATCCAGCCCGTACGTTTCGTTGTCGTCGATGATGTAAGCGCGTTTGTATCCAAGCGATTGCGCGAATTGCGCGAGCGCCGATCCCTGGCGCGAGTCCGTCGTGCAGACCCGGAAAAACGTGATGAGATTGGGATTCGTACGCCGCAGCTGCTTTGCTTCGGGTCCTAACGTAAGATTATCGGCCACAACCGACGGACCGATCTGCGCCATACTCGCTGCGTTGGTTACCGGAATCTGCGCGCGCGCTACGTTCGAATTATACGGACCCACAACCGCGAGCACTGCGTTGTCGCTGATAAAGCTGCGCACATTGGCTGCGCCCTGCTCCGGGTTATGCACTCCCTGCACGGCATCGTCGACGGCCACTCCCTGCAGCGTGAAACCGCGAGGCATGCTCTTTTGCATCTGCTCGATCGCAAGGAGCGCGCCTTGCTCTGTACTGATGCCGACCGAAGCGTCTCCACCCGAAAGCGGCAAGTCGATGCCGATTTTCACGACGGTCCCCGCAGTCGCCGGGCTCGGCGCGGCGGTCACCGCGGACGTGGTTGTGGTCGTGTTTGTTTTCGTACCGGAGCTGTTGCCGGAACATGCCGTGAGCGCGGCCAGCGCTGCAGTCGCAAGAATCAAACGCATGCCGCCGGGTTACGCTGAAGCGGGTTCGAGTTCCCTCACGGCCGCGGCATTAAAGTACGCCGCCTTCGGATGATGCATGATGATCGCGGCGGTCGATTGCTCCGGCACGATTTGGAAGGCCTCGGTCAGATGTACGCCGATCGCGTTGGTCGCGTCGAGCAAGCGGAACGCGATTTCGTGCTGCGAGAGATCCGGACAGGCGCCGTAACCCCACGAATAGCGTTTGCCCTCTTCGTTCGTCAAGCCGAGTTCCGATCGAATGCGCCGGTGCGCGTATTCCGCCAGCGCTTCTGCGCTTTGCACCGAGAACCCGTGCAGGAAGTACGACTCGCTGTACTCTCCGGCAGCATGCAGTTCGGCGATTTTCTCCGCGACGCGCGATCCCACCGTGACGATCTGCAACGCGACGACGTCCACGCCGCGCCCGTCTTCGGGCTCGCGCAGATAATCCGCGAGCGAGAGATGTTCGCCGCCGGCCTGGCGCGTGAACGGGAAGCGTGCGATCTCGCGCGATGAATCCTTGGGATCGTAGACGATCACGTCGTTGCCGCTGCCGGCAGCGGGGAAATACCCGTAGACGAAGCGCGGCTCGAGCAATTCGTCTTTGATCGCCACGCTTTCATAACGCTGCAAGCGCGGCTCAAACTCTTCTTTCACCAGTTTGTCGAATGCGTCGCCCTTTGTATTGGCGGCGCCCCACGACAGCCGGTACAAGCTGCGCAGGTCGAAACACTCCCACAGCTTCGCTGGATCGATCTCGCGCACGACGCGCGGCCCGAAGAATGGCGCCTTGGGCACCGGCACGCGATCGGATTTCACGGCCGAGTACTGAATCGCGCCATTGGTGGAGGCCACCGCTTGCGGCGCGGCGCGCGGCGCCAGCGCTTCGCTCTTGGCCTGCTCGACGAACCGTTCGCGCGCCGCCGGATCGCCGGTGAGCGTTTCCATGACCTGCAAGCCCTCGAATGCGTCTTTGGCGTAAAACAGGCCGGGCTCGAAAAAGCGATTGCCTTCGAGCACGGAGATGCGGCGGCCGAAGTCGCGGTTGATCGCCGCGCCGCCCACCAGCACGGGAAACTGCAGGCCGCGGGTATCTTGCTCCTGGACGCAGACCGGCATCTGTTTGCTGGTCGAGACGAGCAGCGCGGAAAGCCCAATCGCGTCGGCTTCAACTTCAACGGCCTTCTCCAAGATCGTATTCATCGGCACTTGCTTGCCGAGATCGAAGACCGTGTAGCCGTTGTTTGCTAAAATCGTGTGGACGAGATTCTTGCCGATGTCGTGGACATCGCCGAACACCGTCGCCAGCACGATCTTACCTTTGGTTTGGCCTTCCTTCTTCTCAAGGAACTGTTCCAGATGCGCGACGGCTTTCTTCATCACTTCGGCTGATTGCAAAACGAACGGCAAGATCAACTCGCCCGCGCCGAACTTATCGCCGACCTCTTTCATAGCGGGCAATAGAATATCGTTGAGAACCGCGACGGGGTCGCGCGTCTCGAGCGCAGCGTCGATCTTCGCCTCGATGCCGTCTTTGCGGCGGCGCAAGATTGCATTGTGAATGCGTACTTCGGGCGGAGCGTCTGCGTCCTCGTCGACGGCGTCGCCCTTCGATGAGCTCTGCGTAACGCTTGACTCGTAGTGCTCGATCAGGCGCTGTAACGCGTCCGGACGCCGGTTGTGCACGAGGTCGTCGCACAAGTCGCGCTCCGTGGCATCGAGCTCGGCGTACGGCGTTATTTCTTTGGCATAGACGAGGGCTAAGTCAAGTCCGGCTTGCACGCAATGATGCAGGAACACCGAGTTCAGTGCCGCGCGCGCGGCCGGCTTTAAGCCGAACGACACATTGCTCACGCCAAGCGACGTCAGCACACCCGGCAGCTCTTTCTTAATGGCTTTAATGCCTTCGATCGTCTCGATTGCCGAGTTGATGTACTCGTCGTCGCCGGTGGCCAGTGTAAAGGTCAGATCGTCGAAGATCAGCGCGCCGGCGGGCAGCTTGTATTCATCGACGACGATGTCGTAAATGCGTTTGGCGACCTCGAGCTTACGCTGCGCGGTCTTGGCCATGCCCGTTTCGTCGATCGTCAGCGCTACGACGGCCGCACCGTGCTCGATGGCCAGCGGCAGCACGGCATCGATCTTCGCGCGCCCGCTCTCCAGGTGAACGGAGTTGACGATCGCGCGGCCCGGATATGCCTCGAGCGCGGCTTGAAGGACGCGCGGCTCTGTCGAGTCGATCATTAACGGTGACTCGACCGATTGCGCGAGCTTGCGCACCAAGTCGTGCATTTGTACGTCTTCGTCGGTGCGTTCGGTCAACGCGCAGCAGATATCGAGCGCGTGGGCTCCGGCTTCGACCTGTTCGCGCGCGACCAGCGCGATATCATCGTAGTCGTCCTCGAGAAGCAACCGTTTAATCTTGCGCGAGCCTTGCGAGTTGATGCGCTCGCCTACCAGCAAGGGACGCGGCTCCTGTTCGAGCGCGATCGCAGTCATGGCCGAGGCGACAAATTGCTTGGGTTGTGGGACCGGCGTGCGCCCGCGTTTGCCTTGCGCCTCGAGCGCATCCACTTCGGCACGAATCGCCGCGATGTGCTCCGGCGTCGTGCCGCAGCAGCCGCCGACGACGTTCACGCCGAAGTCGCGCACGAACTCCGCGAGCTCGCGTGAGAGTTCGGCCGCCGTCTCCGGATAGATCGTTTCGCCCTTTGGGCCCATCAGCGGTAAGCCCGCGTTGGGAATCACGCTGACAAAGCGATCGGAATTCTCGCACAGATACCGGATCGAATCGCGCATCTGCGACGGGCCCGTCGAACAGTTCAAACCGATGACGTCCACCGGCAGCGCACCGACGGTCGCACAGATCGCGCGAATGTCAGTGCCGAGCAGCATGCGGCCTTCCGTGATCAGCGTCGGCTGCGCCTGAATCGGAACGCGACGCAACCCTTTGGCGAACTCGCGTGTAATGCCGGCGACCGCCGCTTTGAGTTCCAATAGATCTTGCATCGTCTCGAGCAGCAGCAGGTCGGCGCCGCCCTCGACAAGATGCCGCGCTTGTTCGCCGTAGATCGCAACGAGTTCGTCAAACGTGATCTTCGATAGCGACGGATCGGACGAAGAGATCAACATGCCCGTCGGTCCCATCGAACCGGCGACGAAGCGCGGGCGTTCGGGCGTTGAATATTTGTCGCAGGCGGCGCGCGCCAGCTGGGCCGCATTGCGATTGACTTCGGCAACTTTACTGCCGAGTTCGTATTCGTCGAGCTTCAAGCGCGAGGCGGTAAACGTGTCCGTTTCCAGTACGTCGGCGCCGGCTTCCAAATACTTTTCGTGAATATCGCGGACAATGTCGGGGCGCGTTAAAACGAGAGCTTCGTTGCAGCCCTGATAGCGAACACCGCCGAAATCCTCGGCGGTGAGTTCGAGCGCCATGATCTGGGTGCCCATGGCCCCGTCGAAGACGAGCACCCGCTCGCCCAAGAGTTGCAGATAGTCCGCCAATTTTATCCTTTGCGGGCGCTGATTTCGCCCACGGCGCGCCCAGCTCGATTATATACTATCGGCCGCTCGAGGTCCGCGAGTTTGGTCAGTTGCGCCTCCGAGAGTAGCTGCAGGCTCCGCAGCATAGCCAGCACCGCGGGTCCTCGCGCTCGTACCGTGCCGTCCAGAATCTTGCAGACCAGGCCAACGCTTTGCGGCAGCGCGGCCACGCCGTGAACGCCTTCCGCCCCGGCCTTGGAGGCAATCGAACCGCCCGCGGTTTGCATCAAGCGCGCATCGAATTCGCCGGTTCCTGAGACGTATTCGGGAAAAGCGATCATCGCATCGCGTACCGTCTGCAAAGCAACCGCTTCGTCATCGGAAACGCCGTCCGGCGCAGCCAAACGCAGAAAGGAAAGCGCGGCGTTCCGCAACGGCACCGCGTAAACCGGAATACCGCATCCGTCAACGCCGATTGGCATTGCCTCAGCCGTCGTTCCCGAGACGCGCGCGCAAAAATCTAAAATGCGCTGCTCCGCAGGATTGCTCGCCTCGAGGTACGTCTTGGGATCGGCGCCGATGATCTTGCACAGCGCCAGAATGCCGGCGTGTTTGCCCGAACAATTGTTGTAGACTTCCGTCGGTGCGATTCCGGCGCGTTGGAGTTCCTGCGCCGCGGCTGCGTTATATGGCGGATGCACGCCGCACTGCAGCGCGCTTTCCGGCATGTCAATCTTGCGTAGAATCGATCGCACTGCCTCGACGTGAAAGGATTGCCCGCCATGCGAGCCAGCCATGACCGCAATCTCGCGCGGTTCAAGACCGAAACGTTCGCGCGCACCGGCAGCGAGCACCGTTGCGGCGATAAACGGCTTCGCGCTCGATCGCAAGAAGACCGGAGCCGCGAGGACTTCTCCCATTGAAAGGACCGGCTCGCCACGAGAGTCGACGGCGCAGGCCGCGACGTGATGGATCGACTCCACCACGCCGCCGCGCGTTACTTCAACAAAGGGCTCGCCGCGTAACGCGCTAGACGATTGCGGCTTCGACAACCGGCGTTTCTTGTTCGGCGAAAACCGGATTCGAGAGGTAGCGCTCTCCGGTGTCGGCGGCGACAGTCACGATGAGCTTGCCTTTCGACTCCGGCCGCGCCGCGACTTGCAACGCCGCCCAAATGTTCGCCCCCGACGAGATGCCAACGAGCATGCCTTCTTCTCGCGCGGCCCGGCGCGTCGTTGCGATCGCGTCGGCGTCGGTGACGCGGATTACTTCCTCATAGATCTTCGTGTTCAGAACCTTCGGAACGAAACCGGCTCCGGTGCCTTGAATTTTGTGCGGTCCCGGAGTGCCGCCCGAAAGAACCGGTGACGCATCGGGCTCGACCGCGATCACGCGCACGCCGGGTTTACGCTCGCGCAGAACCTCGCCAACGCCGGTAATGGTACCGCCGGTTCCAACCGCGGCGACGAAGACGTCGACCGTTCCGTCCGTATCGCGCCAGATCTCCTCGGCGGTCGTGCGGCGGTGAATCTCCGGGTTCGCGGGATTCTCGAACTGCTGCGGCATGAAATACTTGGGCGGGTCGCTCGCGCGAATCTCGTTGGCCTTGGCAATGGCGCCCTTCATGCCGTCCGCGCCCGGCGTCAGCACCACTTGCGCGCCGTAAGCTTTAAGGAGGTTGCGGCGTTCGACCGTCATGGTGTCGGGCATCACCAGAATCAACGGATAGCCCTTGGCGGCGGCGACGAACGCGAGCGCGATTCCGGTATTGCCGCTGGTCGGTTCGATGATGACGGAATCGGGACGCAGACGGCCCTCACGCTCGGCGGCTTCGATCATCGAGATGCCGATGCGGTCTTTCACCGAGCCGGCCGGATTGAACGACTCCATCTTCACGGCTACCATTCCGGGCAGGCCCTTGGCCAGCCGGGGCAGTTTTACGAGCGGGGTGTTGCCGAACGAATCGGCGAGATTTTCATATATGCGGCTCATGCCAGCCATGAACCAGGCTCGGCCGCCAAAAGCTGCAACCTAACGCCATGGTCCGCTTCGGACAAACCTGCGCGGCGATCGCAGCGCGCGCCGGAAAACTCGAAAAGATTGCCTTGCTCGCGGAGTACCTCCGTTCGCTTAGCGACGCGGACTTAAGCGCGGCGGCTCGATTCTTCACCGGCAATCCGTTCGCGGCGCGCGATCAGCGTAGCCTCGGCATCGGTTACCGAACGATCGTCGCGGCGGCCAGGAACGCGTGGGGATTCGACGACGCCCAGCTCGGCTCGATGTACCGCGAGCGGCGACTTGGGCGTGGCCTTAGGTCCGTTCGTGAGGCCGCCTATGGACCTGGCGCTTTTCTCGGAAACGCTGACGCCGGCGTCGCTCTTCCTGATTTTTGAAGAGATCGCGGCGGCCTCCGGCAAGTCGGCGGGCCGAAAACGCGAGATTCTTTGCGAACGCATTTTGCGAGCGTGCACCGGCGCGACCGAAGCGACGTACGTCATTAAAATCATGACGGGTGACCTGCGGATCGGTTTGCGTGAAGGACTTGTGGCGGACGCGGTTGCCGCGGCGTTCGCGTGCGACGCGCACGAGGTGCGTCGCGCCGTCATGGCTGCCGGCGACATTGGAGCCGTCGCGATAGCGGCGCGCGCAGGGCGGCTAAGCGAGGTCCGAATCGGGTACGGCTCGCCCATCGGGTTCATGCTTGCTACGCCCGTGATGTATGGATCAGAGTATAAAGACTTACGCGGCGAGCAGTGGCTGGTTGAAGATAAATTCGACGGCATCCGCGCGCAAGCGCACAAAACCGGCGACAACGTGCGGATATTCTCTCGCACGCTCAATGACGTAACACAATCCTATCCCGAGGTGGCGGATGCGCTGCGCGCGACTTCCGGAGACTTCATGCTCGACGGCGAGATCGTCGCGCAGCGCGGCGAGAGCGTGCTGCCGTTTCGCTACCTGCAAGCACGCTTGCAGCGCAAGATAGTCGACCCGCAATTGCTGAAAGACGTTCCCGTCAAGTTCTTTGTGTTCGACATTCTTGCTTCGGGCGAGCAGTTTCTGATCGACGAGCCGCTCATTGAACGGCGCGCACGGTTGGCGGAAACGGCGGTAGGCGGCCCGCATCTGGCCGTTGCGGACTTCGCACCGTTGCCGGAAGGCGTGACTCCCGAGGAGATACACGAACGGTTCGAAGCTGCGCGAGCGCGCGGGCACGAAGGCATCATGCTCAAACGCAGCGATGCGCCGTACCATCCGGGGCGGCGCGGCAAATGGTGGCTCAAACTCAAACGCGAGCTGTCAACGCTCGACGTCGTCGTAGTGGCGGTCGAATGGGGGCACGGGAAGCGCGCCAAGGTGCTTTCGGATTACACGTTCGCAGTGCGCGGACACGATAACGAGCTGCTGACGATCGGAAAAGCGTATTCGGGTCTAACCGACGTTGAGATCGCGGAACTCACGCAATGGTTTTTAGCGCACCCTTCGATACCTCAGGGTCCTTCGATACCTCAGGATGACAACAGACCTCACGATGACAACGACAAGCGGTTCCCGCATGCAATAGCGGTTGAGCCGAAGATCGTGCTCGAGGTGGCGTTCGACATCATTCAACCCAGCGATCTGCACGAAAGCGGATTCTCGCTGCGATTCCCGCGCATCGTGCGTATCCGGGACGACAAGCCGGCCGAAGAAATCGACACGATCGAGCGCGTTCGAGAAATCTACAGCGACATGCTCGCGCGCGAGGGCTTGCAGCCTTAGCGGAAGGACCGCATGAGTACCAAGGACGAACGCGGCAACCCGATGGGGATGGAGCTCCCCGATAACCGCCTCTCCGGCTGATGGCTCCTGTCAACGCGAACGCTAGACGGGAGTTTTTTTATGAATATGTGGACGGTTGCGGCGATTTGGATGGCGCTGGCGGCAGTAAGCGCCGTGATCGCGATTCGCATCAAAATGCCCGCCGCTTTGGCGGAGATCATCATCGGCATGCTGGCCGGCAACCTAATCGCGTTGCGCACAAATGCATGGATCGATTTCGTGGCCGGTTTCGGCGCCATTCTTTTCACGTTTTTAGCTGGCGCGGAGATCGACCCCGCCGTTCTTCGCAAACAACTCGTCCCCTCAACCGTGCTCGGCGCTGCTTCGTTCCTTGCGCCGTTTTTGGCGGCGATGGGATTCGCATTATTCCTGGCGCACTGGCCGGCAAACGCTGCCAAAATCGCCGGGCTCGCAATGTCGACGACGTCGGTCGCGGTCGTGTATGCGGTTATGGTCGAATCGGGCCTGGCCAGCCGGGAATTCGGACAATTGATTCTGGCGGCATGCTTCTTCACCGACTTGGGAACCGTAGCCGCGCTCGGCTTGTTGTTTGCGAACTACAATGTGTGGCTGGCTCTTCTTGGCGTGGGAATCGTGGTTGCAATGGTGGCCGTCCCGAAGGTATTGCCCATCGTTGTGGAGCGGACGCGTCGTTATGTCAGCGAGCCGGGCCTGCGCATACTGTTTGCGATCATTTTCGTTCTCGCTGCTTTGGCGACGTACGCGAAGAGCGAGGGCGTTCTTCCAGCCTACTTCCTTGGAATCGCGTGCGCCGGCTTTATGTTCACGTATCCCGACATCAAGCGCCGGCTGCAAACGATGACGATGACGCTGCTCGCACCGTTCTACTTCATCAAAGCCGGAACGTATATTTCATTTGCTGCAGCCGCGGGCAGCGTTTGGCTCATCGTCGCGCTGTTTTTCGTGAAAGTGGTCGCCAAGATCGCGGCCATCCTGCCAATCGCCCGTTACGCCTTCAAATACTCGAAAAACGACGCGAGCTATCTCACGCTGATGATGGCTACGGGCTTGACGTTCGGGACGATCTCGAGCCTGTACGGATTGACCCACCATTACATCACTCAAGCCCAATACACGACGCTGGTGACGGTCGTCATTCTGACCGCCATCATCCCCACGCTGGTGGCGCAGGCGCTCTTCAAACCGGCCGAGGAGCCTGAAGAGATGGAAGCCGAGGTGCCGTGATGGGTATGCAGGGAGCAGGAGGTCATACCATGTTTCGAGGTCTCACCGCTGCCGTGACCAGCGCCGTTCTCTTCGCCGGCGCGGCGCTCGCCGCGCAGGCGGCAAAGCCGGCAGCTTCACCGCTAGTTCAAGCCCAGTTGAAAGGTCACTGGGTATGCATGCAGACCGGGACCAGCTCCGGGACATTCAACGAAGACTGGACTCCCGTTTTCGGCGGCTCGTGGCTGCGCGCCACGGACAGCGTGAAGGGCGTCACGACGGCCGAGCACACGCTCACATACAGTAAAGCGATCAGCACCTGGATCGTTCTCGACGCATTCCCGACCGGAGCCTACGATATCTTACACGGAACCGGCACAGGTGCGACGCGCATCGCCTTTCATGCCGTTTATCCGAAATTGGCCCTTGCCGTAACCTACGCGCGGCTTTCGCCCGCGAAATACACGGTGGACGTAAACGGAAACATTCAAGGCAAGAAACTGGCCACGCACAGCGTCTGCGCGAAGCGCTAGGGTTGAGGCGAGGGCGACGCTTGTAGCTCGTCGATAATTTGGAGCGGGGTTTTTATCTGGGCGACCAGTTCGTCGGCCAGGCGTAACTCCGCAACGTTCGAACGGTGCGCGCGCTCGATGGCGAGCGCTTGCGTCATAGCTGCCTCAGCGGTAGCGCGTCCCGTTGCGACGTTACCGCGCTGCGCGTCGGCGGCCCCGATGTATGCTGACAGCCCGGTTTCAAAGAGCAGCAGTTTGTAGCGCACGTCGGCGCGATCTTCCCGGCTCCCACACTTTTGCGCCTGAGCGCGCAGCGCAATAAAGGCGTTATAGGCGGTCTGCGGCTTGCGCCGCATGACGTCCCGCGCCGACTCGAAGCCGTGCAAGAACGTCTTGTACGATCCGCGCCCGCAGCGCGCCTCGGCGGACATCGCGCACGTGCAAAGCGCGAACGCCGCAGCGGTGATTGCAAACACGTAACGCATGGCTCTAGATTTTCCCATCATCCAGCAAAACAACCCGCTCGGCGGCGCGGCGGATCCGGTAATCGTGCGAGGTTATCACCACCGTCGTTCCGCGGCTGCGCGCCAACTCCGTAAGGATGTTCGTGACGATGGCTCCGTTCTCGGCGTCGAGCTGCGACGTCGGTTCGTCGGCCAGAATCGCGCACGGATTTCCTGCCAGCGCACGCGCGATGGCCACCCGCTGTTTTTCGCCGCCCGATAGGTCTCGCGCCGGCCGGTCCGCCTGCTCGTGCAGCCCGAGTTCGGACAGCAGATCGCGAGCCGCCTTGCGCGCATCTCGGCCCCGCACGCCGCGCACGTGAAAAGCCAGCTCGACGTTTTCCGAGCCCGTCATCGAATTGAAAAGATTGAAGCCTTGAAACACGTAGCCGAAATGCCGCAAGCGAAAGCGCGCGAGTTCCTTGCGGCCAAGGTGCGTTAGGTCGGTTCCTGATGTGACGACGCTGCCGCTCGTTGGCGTTAACAAGCCGCCGATAATCGAGAGCAGCGTGCTCTTGCCCGAGCCCGAGGGTCCCATCACCAAAAGCATCTCGCCACGTTTGATCTCGAGCGAAACACCTTTGAGCGCGTGGACGGGTTTCGGGCCCGGATAGGTCATCCGGAGATCGCGCACGGCAACCGTTACGTCGTTGTTCACGTGCTATGCCCGGAAGACCAGCGCGGGATCGGCTCGCGTGACCCGCTGCATGGCGACGACGCCTGCGCCCGTGCAGATTACGAGAGCCAGGATGAGCACCTCGATCGCGCCGGCCGGCGTAATCAGAATGTCCACGCCGCGGTCCGCCGCTATCGAGCGTAGCCCGAACGTTAGCGCCAAACTCAGCACGTACCCGATGCCCGCCATGATCGCCGCTTGCAGTGCGATTACTCCGTAGAGATAGCCGTCGCTTACGCCAATCGCTTTGAGCGTGCCGTACTCTTGAAAATGCTCGTTTATCGACGTGTACAGGATCTGGCCGACGACGGCGATGCCCACGATCGCGCCCATCAGTGCAATCAGCGTGAGGATAAACCCGATCCCGGTTCGTTTCACCCAATAATCGCGCGTGGTTCGAATCATTTGTTCGCGCGTCAATGCGCGAACATGTGGAATGCGCCGCTCGATCGCCCCTGCCAGCTGCGCGACGGCGGCCGGATTCTTGGCCTTCACAAGGACGTACATGATCGGGTCGCTCTCTTCGAGCGGCGGCGGCGCGGCGCCGGACGGCGAGAAAAACGAGAGTGCTGTCGGCGTATACACGTTTGCCGTTTCAAGCGACGTATAAAAAAACGTCGCCGAGACAATCGGCTGCGTGCCATGAGTAACGTAGGCAAGATGCGCGGGAAGCGTCCCAATTGTGCCGCTCTCTCCGGAATGCTGCAAACCGAGGAGGCGCAGCTGCGTTGCATCAATCGCGACCGCGTAGGGCCGGCGCAACTGCCGAACGGTTGCGCGATCGACGTTACCCGGGTTGAATAGCGTTCCGTTCGGATCGAAGCCGACGATGCGTCCCAGCGCAAGCAAGTCGTGCGGACCCCGCCAACGCGCAACTCCAAGCGAAAGTGCTTCCACTTGCGCGACGCCCGGAACGGCGCGGACCTTGGCGACGTCCCCGTACTGAAGCGGCAGCGTGCCCTCGAAGTACAACATTTCTGGCGCCGTCACCCAAATGTCGGCCGGAGATTCTGAAATCGGCAGCGCCGTTGAGTTGACGAATCCGGTGAACAGCGCGACCTGCACCGTGAGCAGGGTCACGGCAAAAACGATCCCGCCCAACGCCACGAAGAACCGCGGCATGTCCTCGAAGAGCGTCTTGCGCGCCAGCGTTAAAATGTTATTTGTTCTTGAACCGTGCCGTGCGCTTTTCGTTGTAGGAAGCGAGCCCTTCTTTCGCGTCTTCGCTCTTGAAGAGCAGCGACTGGAGCTCGCGTTCTAGCGCTAGTGCGTCCTGAAGCGGCAGTTCCATGCCCGTCTGAACGCTGCGCTTGATGTGACCGACCGCCATCGGCGCTTTGTTCGGCGACGTAAACTGCTTGGCGTATGTCAGCGCCTGATCGCGGAAGCTCGCCGCGTCGCCTTCGTACACGTCGTTAACGATTCCCCAATCCAACGCTTGCTCGAAGCTGAAAGTGCGTCCCATCGCCATCAATTCGATCGCGCGAGACTTTCCGACCAGCCGCGCCAACCGCTGCGTTCCGCCGGTGCCCGGCAACACGCCGAGCGCAACCTCGGGCAAGCCGATCTTGCCGGCGTCCTGACGCGCGATGCGTATGTCGGCCGCCATCGCGATCTCCAGACCGCCCCCGACGGTGTGCCCGTTCAACGCCGCGATGACGAGCTTCGGCGTCTGTTCCAAGCGCGAAAGCGTCTCGTTGGCGTGCAGGCAAAAATTGTACTTGAACTCGGGTGTGACGTTGTTGAGCATGGCGATGTTCGCCCCGGCCGAAAAGAATTTTTCACCCTTGCCGATCAGAACGATGACTTCCACATCAGTATCGAACCGCGCATCCAAGATCGCTTCGTCGAGTTGACGCATCATCTCGTGCGTGTACGTGTTGGCGGGCGGATCGTCCATCTCGATGATCGCGACATGTCCGTCCTTGCTGTAATTGATGACGCGTTTGCCGTCGAAGCCGCGCGCCTCGCGCCCGAACGGCGTTTGCGCGGCAGCGGGGCCATTCACGGTAGTAGCCATTATTCTTTTCCTTTAGGTGCGATCCAACTCGCGTCTTTGGTGTATTCTTGAACCTTTGCTTCGTCTTCCACGGTCGGCAGCATGGTGGGCAGGTACGCATCCCATTCGGCCTGGGTCAGCTGCCGTCCGTCCACGCTCCAAAACTGGCCCGCATACTGACCGATTTTCCGGTTGAAGCGGATGTCCGGCACGTAGAGCTTCGCATCGGCTGCGTTAACGGCATTGACGCGCTCGACCGTCTTGCTGATTTCATCGTAGAACTGTCCGCGCGCGCGCTCGTTCAGGTGCTCGCGATCGGCGGAGTCGCCGGCCTTGTCTTCGTCCACGCGGCCTTTAATGCCCCACGTGTACGCCCACTGCGCCGAGCCTGAGTGATCCGTTCCGAAGAGATCCAGCGATCCTGAGATCCACTTGTTGTAGTACTTCTGCTGCAGGTCGACCGGAATCACGCCGGCCTGTGCGATGCGCCGCAGGCCGGAGATGCCGGTGCCCATGTGATACGACTCCTCGCGTAGCATTGGGCCCATCGACTGTGCGAGCGGAGCGAAAGCCGAATGCGAGAGCATCGTCAGTTGGAACTTGCCGTCGCGGTCCATGAAGTTGGTGTAGGCGAAAAAGTCGAGCCAGTGCGTGACGTCGTCGTTGAACGCATGCAGCAGCCGGTTTTTCTTGCCGTAGGCGCGCCGCTCGAGCAGTTTTTGTGCTTCGATCTTTCCGTCGTTGCCGAAATACTTGATGAGCACGTGACACATTTGGTAGCCGTGGCGCGTCTCTTCGACCATGATGCGCACGAGCGATGCCAAATCGTATTCCGACGGGGCATTGTTCACGAGAAAGCGCTGCTGTTCGTTTGAAGCGAACTCTGTGTCGCCCTGATAGACGATCATGTTCAAGAGCGCGTCGCGCATGCGCTGGTCGGGCACCTCCATGACTTTGTCCCAACGGCGCTCGCCCTTGAAATCCCCGAAGTAAATCTCATTCGTCGGCAACTCGCCGTATTTGGCTTCGAACTGGTAGCCCGGCATGTAACGGTCGATCAGCTCCTGATTTAAGCCGATGTCCTGTTGCCAGTCCTTGAGCAGGTCCAGCCAATCGTCAAAGGTCGCGATGCGTGCCATGAATACTCCTTATACCACCAAGCCCTTCGAGCCTCGCCACCTCCCGCATAACTCCCCTAGGTAACCGTGCGGAAATCCCCCGGCAACAAGCGGCCATTAACGTCCTCGATTGGGTCGGGGCCGTAGCGTAATTGGTAGCGCGCCGTGTCGCCAACTCGGAGGTGCGGGTTCAATCCCCGCCGGCTCCAGGCCCAACGTGGTTGGGTCTTCCGCCCAGGTCTCTCGCGTGCTAAGATTGCTACGGCGACACGGCAAACTTACGCTACGCGAGGGGCCGCTCAATGAGAGCGGCTCTTTTATTTTCTAATCTGCGTCTTCGTGAAAGTGTAGATGACAGCCGTCCTCGGCGTCTCGCAATACTTCTTGAGCTTCGGAGAGCATCGATTGAGAGACCGGCGGCGCGGATTCGATCTCCCCTTCTTCCGCCAGAAAATCGCTCTCGGACCAATCTTCCCAGGTCTCGAGCGGCTGACGGTCGACTTCGGCCGGAAATTGCACGCAAAAACCTTCGACTAAGTGCAAACCGACCACGAGCACGCGCGTTCCGCGCGGAAAGAATGTTCCGTCCTTCCACAACGTGCCGTATGTGGTTTGATAGGACGTTCCAATTTTTAACGCGTCTATGGTCTATACTCCGAACGGATCGATCGGCTTCTCACCGATGTACGTAATGATACTCTTGATTTCCGAATAGAGTGCCATCGTCTCCATCCCTAATTCGCGCCCGTAGCCGGATTGCTTGTAGCCGCCGAACGGCACGCCCGGAAACACCGCGTACGGCGTGTTGATGGCCACCGTCCCCGTTCGCAGCGCCTTGGCGGCGCGGCTTGCGCGCCCGATGTTCTGCGACCAGATGCTCGCGGAAAGACCGTATTCGCTGTCGTTGGCCAGCTCGATCGCCTGCGCTTCATCTTTAAAACGCGTGAAGCTGGCGACCGGGCCGAAGACTTCCTCGCGCGAGACCCGGTGCGAGGGCTGCGTCTCGTAGGCGCTGACGCTCCAGAACTTCCCATTCTCGAACCCGGGCCCGGCGTTGACCGGCCCGCCGCCCAGCAGCAGCTTTGCACCCTCGCTCGCGCCGATCTCACAATACGATTTGATCTTATCGAGTTGTTCTTGGGTTGTGATCGCGCCGATCTGCGTCTGCGGATCCTCCGGATTGCCGACGCGCAGTTTGCGCGCCTTCGTGGTAAACATCTCGATGAATTCGTCCGCGATGCTCTCTTGCACGAGTATGCGCGAGCGCGCCTCGCAACATTGGCCGGCGTTGTAAAATACGCCATAGAGTGCGCCGTTGACGGCTTGCCGTACATCGGCGTCGTCGAAAACCAGCGAGGGAGATTTCCCACCGAGCTCCAGCGTTACGCGCTTTACGGTCTGCGCCGCCGTTGCCGCAACCCGTTTACCTGTTGCCGTGCTTCCGGTGAACGCGATCTTGTCGATACCCGGATGCTCCACCATCGCCTGTCCGAGACCGCGGCCCTCGCCCGTGATGACGTTGAGCACGCCTTCCGGCAGACCGGCCTCGAGCGCAATCTTTGCCAGTTCGAGTGCAGTGAGCGGCGTCTGTCCCGCCGGCTTGAGGACAATCGTGCAGCCGGCAGCTAACGCGGGCGCAACTTTCCACGACGTTAGCAGCAACGGAAAATTCCACGGCACGATCGCTCCGACGACACCGACCGGCTCGCGCACGGTCTGCGCGAGATAATTCGGCATCGGGCCGGGCAAACTGTTCCCATAATTCTTGGTCGCCGCGCCGGCATAGAATTCGAAGCAATCCACAATCGCGCCGAGTTCGCCCTTGGCGGTTCCAAGCGACTTGCCGTTGTCGCGCACCTCGAGCAGGGCGATGTCGCCCGCGCGCTCCGCGATCAGCTGCGCCATCTTATAGATGATCTTGGCGCGGCGCGACGCCGCCATCGTCGACCATTTTCCCCGCTCGAACGCATCGCGTGCGGCGGTGACCGCGCGATCGACGTCGGCGGCGGAGGCGTTGGCGACTTGAGCGATCACCGCACCCGTGGCCGGATTCGTGTCGTCGCACGTCGCGCCGTCCGACGCGTCGAGCCATTGGTTTCCGATGAAGAGCTGAGTCTTGGTCGCCGTTGCAGTTACCGCCATTAAAGCCTTTCGAAGATCGTACTGATGCCCTGGCCGACGCCGATGCACATCGTCGCCAATCCATACCGCGCCTCGCGCCGCCGCAGTTCGTGCAGGAGCGTCGTCGCGATGCGAGCGCCGCTTGCGCCTAACGGATGGCCGAGCGCAATCGCGCCGCCGTTCACGTTCGCCCTCTCCGGGTCGATCTCCAGGTCACGCAAGCATGCAATCGATTGCGCTGCGAACGCCTCGTTAATCTCGACCAGGTCCATCTGATCGATGCGCAGGCCCGCGTGCGCCAGCGCCTTGCGCGTCGCCGGGATCGGCCCGAGGCCCATGACATCCGGATGCACGCCGGCCGCCGCCGTGGCAACGACGCGCGCGATCGGTTTGAATCCAAGCTTCTTGGCCGTCTCCGCTTCGCAGAGCAAAAGCGCGGCGGCACCGTCGTTGATGCCCGACGAATTACCGGCCGTGACCGTGCCGCCGGTTTTAAAAGCCGGTTTGAGCTTCGCCAACGCTTCCAGGGTCGTGTCGGGCCGCGGATGTTCATCCGCACCTACGTCGCCGACCGCGATCGTTTCTTGCGCGAAGGTGCCGCGCGCGACCGCGGCTTTGGTGCGCATCTGCGATTGGTACGCGAAGCGGTCTTGCTCCTCGCGCCCAATCTTGTAACGCTCGGCGACGTTCTCGGCAGTTTCGCCGAGCGAGATCGGCGGATAGAGCTCCTGCATGCGCGGGTTTATCATGCGCCAACCGATCGTCGTGTCGAACATTTCGATGGCACGATCGAACGGCTTCTCGCCTTTGAGTTGCACGAAGGGCGCGCGCGTCATCGATTCGACGCCGCCCGCGATAACGACGTCGCTTTCGCCATAGGCAATTGCGTGGGCGGCCGAGTTTATGGCCTGCAGGCTGCTGCCGCACAAACGATTCATCGTCGCGCCGGCAACTTCAACGGGAAGGCCCGCGAGAAGTGCAGCCATACGGGCGACGTTACGGTTGTCTTCGCCGGCTTGATTGGCCGCACCAAGAAACACGTCTTCGATCTGCTGCGGCGCAACGCCGGTGCGTTTGACGATCGCTTCAATAACGATCGCGGCGAGATCGTCCGGGCGTACGTTGGCCAGCACGCCGCCGTATCGTCCGATCGGCGTACGGACCGCGTCGACGACTACGACGTCACGCATTTTCAAAACGGCATTCCCGGATAGATCACGCTGCCGCCCGGCTTCGATTCCACGGCGCCCTCGGCGACCGCGACGTCCATCGCGTTGTCTTCATCTTGCACATCCAGCACCCACAACGCGCGGTGCGGCGAAAAAGCTGCGCCTTCGGCTCCGGCCAGGCGTTGCAGGATGCGCACGACGCGGTCGCCGCCGATTTCGCGTCCCCAGGCGATTGGCCCGAGCGGGTAGTTCGTCCCCAAACGCATCGCCAGGTCCACGTCGGCCGGCGACGCGACTTCTTCTTCTTGCACCGCGTAGACGGCTTCATTGATGATCGAGCCGATCGTGCGCCCGAGAAAGAGTCCCGGCCGGTCTTCCACGAGCACGACGCGCTTGCCGATCGCTTCGAAGACCTCTTGCGCGAGTTCGAGGGCATCGTCGCTCGTGTTTTCGGCGTCCACGATCTCGATCACGCTTTGCCGCTCGAGCGAGCCGAGCAAACCGAACCCCACAACGCGTTCGGGGTGGCGCAAACGCTTGGCAAGCGACGTCAGATCGGTCGCATACGCGTCAGCGAAAATCACCGTCTCCGGTGGAAAAAGCCGATCGAGGTCGGCGATAAACGCGCCGCGATCGCTCACGCCGTCGCCCGCATCGATCACGGTAGTCGTGTCGAGCGGCATCTCGTCGATCGCTTCGGCGTTCTCGCAGACGTTCACATGACCGTACGCCTTGTCCAGCGCCTCGCGCAACTCGATAGCGACGTTCGTGATGCCAACGATGAGAATCCGTTCGTCCTGGTTCAGCTCGCCCGGCGGTTGCGGGGGCGAATCGTCGTGACGCGGCGTGCCGCCGCTGTAATCGTAGAATCCGGAACCGGTCTTTCGACCGAGCTTGCCGCCCGCCACCAGTTCTTGCTGCAACGCAACCGGCTTGAGCCGCGCGGCGCCGGTGCGTTCGTAAATCGATTGCGATGTTGCCAAGTTAACGTCCAGTCCGATGAGATCCATGAGCTCGAACGGCCCCATGCGAAAACCGGCTCCGCGGGCCAAGCGATCGAGATCCTCCATCGGCGCGACGCCCTCTTCGTACGCGTGCATCGCTTGCAGATAAAATGGGCGCGCGACGCGATTCACTATGAAGCCGGGCGTGTCGGCCGTAACGACCGCCGTCTTTCCAAAACGTTCCGCGATCGCGCGAGCTTGTGCGACGGCTTCGTCGGAGGTCTCATCGCCGCGAACGATTTCTACGAGTTTCATCACAACAGGCGGATTAAAGAAATGCAGCCCGAGAACGCGCTCGGGATGCTCGACGGATTCGGCGATCTCGCTTACGGAGAGCGACGACGTATTTGTGGCCAGTAACGCCTTCGGACCGAGCGCGTCAGCAAGCGTTTTAAAAATGGTGCGCTTTAAGTCGAGCCGCTCGGGCACGGCTTCGATCGCGAGCTCGGCATCCAGTCCAGTGGGAACGGAGTCGTAGAACTGAACGCGCTGCATGATCGTGTCATCTTGCGCCCCTGTGTCATCCTGAGCTTGTCGAAGGATGACGTCGCGTGCTCGTGATTGGGCACCCGCATCGGGCTCGATCAGCGAAACGCTGTCGCCGGCGAGGGCCGCAACCGCTGCGATGCCCGCCCCCATCGTTCCGGCGCCCACGACGACAATGTTTGCCACAAACCCCTCATTGGTCGGGGACGGCGCGGGACCATGCCGAAGACGCCGCCGATGGAGAAACCCGGCTGGCGCGTCACGTCCTCTTATGCCATCGACTCACCGCACTTAAAGCTGCGCAAAGACAGAGTCGAACTGCCGAACGGCGGCATTATCGAAGACTATTACGTGAAGGAGAGCCGCGGGTTCGCGATCGTCTTCGCGATGACGAGCGAGAAACGCGTTGTTTTAGTCCGCCAGTATAAGCACGGAATCGGCAAGGTACTGCTGGAGCTTCCGGCGGGCGCTATCGATCCGGGCGAGACGCCGCAGCAAACCGCAACGAGGGAGTTTACCGAAGAGACCGGCTACGCCGGCGCGATGGAGTTTGTGCGCAGCTTCGTTACCGATGCAACCAACGCGAACACGGTCGCGCATTTGTTCTTCGCGCCCGACGTGCGGCTAGCCGGAAAGCAGAACCTCGGGATCGGCGAGGACATCAGTGTGGAGCTCTATACGCTGGACGAGCTTCACGCATTCGTTCGCGACGGCACAATTGACTCGGTCGCGCACGTCGCATCGATCTACTTGATGCTGGATCGACTGAAGGTTCCGTAATCCCCTCGATACCTCGGGGTGGTTCGATACCTCACCATGACAATTAGGATGACAATGCGAGTTCGGGGCGCGTAGCCGGAAGAACGATGCCGGCAAGCTGGAGCGGATCGTAAGAGCCAACCTGCACGAGTTCGCCATCGTCGCCGCCGCGGTGGACGGCGCGCAGCGCTTCGATCGCCTCCGGCAACGCAAACTGCTCGCCGACGTAGCCCGAAACGAAACGGCCGCCTCGAATTTCTCCGCGTGCCTCGAGCCGGCGCAGCGCCTGCAAGAGCTCCCGCCACGGCGGCGCAAGACTTTCGCGCGCGATCACGTCGCGGAAAAGCACGCCCCAGCGTTCGAGCAGCTGCCGCGCGAATTTTTCTGGATCGATACGCTCGGTCGTGGAAGCGAGCAGAGTCCAGCGCCCGCTCGAAGAGCGAGGACGAGCGCGCAGCCCCTTCTCCCCCAGCCTGCGCTTGGCATCGATCAGCGAGCGCAGCGCATCGAATCCATCTGCGGTAACAAGCCCGGCAGCGACGAGCTGCCAAAGCGCCTCCTCGACCTCCGCCGGTAAGCGTTTGGTTTCGCGAACGATCTCGGTGAAGAACGGCGCGCGCAGATTCTGTATAACTTCGAGGACCTCGCGCGACGCATGAGAGAGGCCACTGACGCCATCCTCACGCCGTACGATCAGGTCGCCGGAGTCCTCGCGCGTGAAGAGTGAAATCGGCGCGATCTTCGTCGGACGGATGCGGCGCGCGACTTCGCCCTCTTCAATAGCAAGTGAGGGATGCGGCGCCAGGCGTCCCCACATCACTTCGCCCGAGTAACAGAGCTTGTCCAAGTATTCGGAGCGGTATCCCGCGACGCGTTTAGGCAGAATTTGCGTTTCCCACGCCGCCGCCGGAATTTCGTATCCTTGGAGCTGCTTGACGATCTGCAGCGTGCCGTCGACGCCGTGCAGGCGTGTCGCCGGCTCGACGTGCTGCCAGCGATGCAGAAACCGGACGAACTCCGCGGAGGTAACCGGCTCGATTTCGCGCCGCAGCTGTCCGATCGTACGACGATGAATCCGCGCGAGCACGCGGCGATTGCACCACTCTTCTTGCTCGCCGCCGCGAAAACGGCCACGCAACAGTTGCCCCTGTGTTTCGAGGCGGATTAACGCCGCTTCAATTAGCGCGGCATCCACGCGAAAACGCTCCGCCATTTCGCCAACCGTCAACGGACCGCTGCATTCCAGCCATCCCCGCAGCACTTCCGCAACGGATTCTTCTTGCTGCTGCAGCAAGGCGGACCGGGCGAGATCCGCGCGTTCGGCAGCGACCCAGAAAGGCGTGCCGGCGACGTCCAAAGTTATGACGCGATTTTGCGCGGCGAGCTCGTCGTACCAAGCGTTCCAGTGCGCTGCGGGCGCCAGTACGATCAGCGTGAGCATGGCGTCGTGCAGTTCGTCGGCGTCGCGGACGACGGGCCACGACTCTTCGGCGACTTCGGCGATGACGGTCGCGTCGAGGATGCCGGCGCCGTCGAGATCGTCGCGAACCGTCCGGCGCAGCTGCACCGCACGCGCGCGGCGCTCTTCCAGCGGGGCGTCGTCCAGGTAGGCATACGGGTTTGCATTGAGGATCTCGTGACAAAACGGCGAGGGCTCGGGCGTATCGACCGCAACAGTTCGTATACTGCCGTCTTCGATAGCCTGCAAAATGGTCATCAGCCCGGGCAAGTCCATGGCTTCGTGCAGACAGTTGGCGATCGTCTCGCGCACCAGGACGTGATCCGGAATCCGAATCGGCCCCGTCAGATTCTCGGCGCAGGCGGCTTGGTCCGGAAAGACCGAGGCCAGCAGATCGTCGGCGCGCATGCGCATCAGTTGCGGCGGCACTTTGCGTCCGCCGCGCATGCGCAGAATCGCAAGCGCGCGCGTCGCATTCCAGCGCCAACGCGCACCAAACATCGGTGCCGCGAGCAGCGCTTGCGTCAGCGTGTACTCGACGCTGGCGGTCTTCACGTATTCGAAGACGATATCGAGCGGAAAGGCGTGCTGGTCGGTGAGCGAGAGGCAGATGCCGTTGTCGGTGGCGGCAGCTTGCAACTCGAGGTTGAACGACCGGCAGAATTTCTTGCGCAGCGCCAGCCCCCACGCGCGATTGATGCGCGCGCCGAAGGGCGTGTGCAGAATCAGCTGCATGCCGCCGCCTTCGTCGAAAAAGCGCTCGGCAACGATGGTGCGATCCGTCGGGACGACGCCCAGCACTTTCTTGCCGGCGCGTACGTAGGTGACGGCTTGCTCCGCGCCCGCGCGATCCAGGCCGCACTCGCGTTCGAGCAGCTCTATCGCGGTTGGATCGTCGCGTTCGTCGATCGCGGCGCGCAGCGCCGAAACTTCATGCGAGAGCTCGATCGTACGGCCGCGGCCTTCGCCGTTCCAAAACGGAATCGTCGGCGCGGCGCCGTGCGCATCTTCGACGCGCACGATGCCCGGCTCGATGCGCCGGATGCGCCAGGACGTGATGCCCAGCAAGAACACGTCGCCCGCCAAGCTTTCCACTGCGAAGTCCTCGTCAAGCGTGCCTACGACATGCCCTTCGGGTTCGGCGACTACGTTGTAGTTGGCGGTGTCCGGTATTGCTCCGCCGGACGTGATTGCCGCTAAGCGGGCGCCGCGCCGGGCGCGTACGCGCTGGTTCACGCGGTCGTAATGCAGAAACGCGCCGCTGCGTCCGCGCGAATGCGCGACGCCGTCGGCCAGCATGTCGAGGACGTCGTCAAAATCTTTGCGCGTCAGATCGCGGTAGGGATACGCGGAGCGCACCAGGTCGAAGAGCGCGTCGACCTCGTACTCGCCGCTCGCGGTTGCGGCAACGATCTGCTGCGCGAGAATGTCCAGCGGCGCCGCGGGAATCACGAGCGCATCCAAAGTGCCGCTGCGGATCGAACGCACGAGCGCCGCGCACTCCAGCAGCTCGTCGCGCGTGGTGGCGAAGAGCCGGCCTTCGGGTTTTGCGCCGACCCAGTGGCCGGATCTGCCGATGCGCTGCAGCGCGACCGCGATCGAGCGCGGCGATCCCAGCTGCACGACCAGATCGATGGAACCGATGTCGATGCCCAGTTCGAGCGACGCCGTGGCGACGACCGCGCGCAACTCGCCGTTCTTCAGCCGATTTTCGGCGTTAAAGCGCGATTCTTTGGAGAGGCTGCCGTGATGCGGCATGACGACGCCTTCGCCCAGGCGCTCCGTGAGCGCGAAGGCAACGCGTTCGGTCATGCGCCGCGTGCTTACGAAGACCAGCGTGGTGCGGTGCGCGCGAATGTGATCGGCGACGCGGTCGTAGATCTCCGCCCACATCTCCGTGCTGGCGACGGGTCCCAATTCGTCATTAGGCACCTCGACGACGGTGTGCATCTCGCGCCGGAGACCCAGATTGACGATCTGTGCGTTCGGGCTGAGGAACGCCGCGACGTTTTCGATCGGATGAACGGTGGCCGACAACCCGATGCGCTGCGGTTTGCGCCCGCTGCCGGCTTGCACGAGCGCATCAAGGCGTGCCAGCGTCAGCGCCAGATGCGAACCGCGTTTGTCGGCGGCCATGGCGTGGATCTCGTCGACGATAACCGTCGAGACGCGCGTGAAGAGCGCGCGCGACTTTTCAGACGTCATAAGAATGAAGAGCGACTCGGGCGTGGTGACCAGCACGTGCGGCGGTTTACGCAGCATGCGTTGGCGGTCGGCCGTGCTGGTATCGCCGGTGCGGACGAACGCGCGAATCGGTGCAAGCGGAGTCAGCCGCTGATTGGCTAGCGCCAGAATCTCGCCAAGTGGAAGTTCGAGGTTCTTGTGCACGTCGTTGCTGAGTGCCCGCAGGGGCGAGACGTAGACGACCAGCGTGGCGTCCGGTAGAGCGTCGTCGACCGCGGCGCGAACGAGTTCATCGAGGCAAAGCGAGAAGGCAGCCAGCGTCTTGCCCGAGCCCGTCGGGGCCGAGATCAGAACGTCGTGGCCGGCGCGAATCAGCGGCCAGCCTTGAATCTGTGGGTCGGTAGGCGTCCAATTCCGGGACGTGAACCACTCGCGCACCAGCGGATGGAAGCCGCTCAATGCGGCAGTCGCGGCTCCGTTGCTTCCTTCTAAGTGCAGACCGTCAAGAACGGGATTCATGAGGCGAACAAGTGTTCGACGGCGGGAGGCCGGCCCTCTGCTACGGGATGGTCGCGGCTTGCGCGAGGGAGTCGGTGGTCAGGGTGAGGGTGAGCTGCTGCTCGATTCGGTCGTCCTGGCCCTGGCCCACGTGCCGGCGGGTGACGGTGTCCTCCTTCAGCTTGAGCGGCACGCTCAGCTTCTGATTGTAGGAGATGTTGCCGCTGGTGTCCGCACGATAGCCGTTGGCGCCCTCGATGGTCAGGGCGCGCTGGTAATCGATGCTCAGCAGACCGTTGTTATTGTCGCTCGAGATCGTGTAATCGTTGACTTCCTTGCCGCCGGGCATGGCGTTCACGTTCTGCCAGTGCTTTTTCAGATCCAGCTGCGAGGGGTTCACGAAATTTCTTCCGAGCACGCGCAGCAGCGACATCTCTTCTTCGTTCACTTTCTTGTCAGGGTCGCAAACAACGCTGCCGATCCCATAAACGACGCACGTTGCCGGCGCCGCGGTCCGGTCGCCACGGCCTTGCTCGGCTACGGAGACGACCAAGCCGGTATCCGGCTGAACCATAAGGACGTCGATCGTTATCGTGCCTTTGTCGCTGTTGCCGCCGCCGTAGTGCGTCATTCCGCTGCCCGTGCCGCCGCCGGCCTCGCCGACGCCTGAACTATGCACGGTGCGATCCTGCGTGATGCTTATATCGAAGCTATAGGCGAGCTGGCGCATCGGTTTGCCCTGCTGAGCGCCGGCCGTTGTGCCCGCGAAGCCGGAAAGTAAAGCAAATGCACAGGTAAGATGAAGGCAGCGGTTCATAGGCTGGAAAGTTCGAGCCGGCCCGGACGAAACCCGTCACCCTCGACCTCAGTAGTAGAGGGCATGCTGAACGCGTTCATCCGCCTTACCTTGATCGTCGCGCTGGCGATCGTGGCTTTCTTCGTCGCCATCTTCCTTTTGAAGGTGGTCGTCGTGGCCGCGGTCATCGCCGCTTTGGTTTTGGGAATTCTGTTCCTGACTAACCTCGCGCGCCGGCGAAAAGACGCTCCGATAACCCGCTACCGGCCCTAAGCCGCAAATGCGGCGAGCGCCGCCGTCAGCGCCGCGGGCTCCTCGAGCATCGGGAGGTGCCCGCTGCTCTGCATGACCTGCAGCTGCGCCGCCGGAAAGGCGCGGCACGTTTCCCGAGCCTCGTCCAGCGACCCAATCTTGTCGCCCGCGCCGGCAACGATCAGCACCGGCATCTTCAATTCTTCCGCAATGTCGTAGGAGTCCGTGCGCTGCGCCATCCCGCGCAGCATTGCGGCAGCTCCTTGCGGCGAATTCGTCTGCACGATTGCACGCACGCGTTCGATCACACTCGGATTGTCGCGCAACGTCGCGTCCGAAAAAAGCCGCGGCAAGTACGATTCAAGCGCCGGTTCGATACTATTTTCGCGTTCCAACCGATCCGCCAGATCGTTGCGAAAGCCCGCTATTTCAGGCGAATCCGCCGCAAGGCGGCTGCAAATCAGCGCTAGACGCGATACGCGCTCCGTATACATCCGCGCGAACGCCAGCGCCACAAAACCGCCGAGCGAATGACCTGCGATCGTCGCGCGATCGATCGACATCGCATCGAGTATCGCCGCCACATCACCCGCCAAAGTTTCCATCAAGTACGGTCCGCCGGGCGCGCTGGATCGTCCCATGCCGCGCAGATCCGGAGTGATAACACGATGCGTTTGCGCGAGCGCGGAAGTCTGCGCGTTCCAGATTTCGCGCGTCAGCGGAAAGCCGTGAAGCAGAACGATCGCGTCGCCGTTACCATCGCTGACGACATCGAGCACGGCGTCGTCAACGCGAAAACTTGTCACGACGCTCGTAATACTGTATAACATAGGCAACACCCCTGGCTGCTTACCCAGCCAGAGAAAGGATGACTGAGCTTAAATGGCAGTCAAACGTAGAAGGAAAAAGGCAGCTGCAAAAGCAGCTCCCCGTAAGCGCCGTAAAGCAGCGCGCAAGGGCGGACGCAAGAAGGCCGCTCGTAAAGCAACGGGACGTAAAAAGGCCACGAAGCGGCGCCGCCGCCGGAAAAAGGCCGCCTAACTAAACGCTTCGGCGTTTTCCTTATAGCGCGCCGTTCACCGGCGCGCTTTTTTCATACCGTCCGTCCCGCGTGTCATGGTGAGCCTGTCGAACCACGCCCGAGCGAAGTCGAGGGCCGCATGAACGGTGGCTAGAGGGACTGAATCACCCATAAATGGCACCGACTCTTCGCCGCTGGATTCCAGGCTCGGTTTTTGGTGTCTTGATGCTGACGGCATGTGCCGCTACCGAAAAAGAGCCCGTTACAACAAATCATTGCAGCGCGAAGGCGCGCGGCGATCACGTTGTCGGGTCATTTGATGCTATGGATACGACCGAGCGTGCGACCCGCCACCTGAGCCTCATGTTTGCGACCCGTGATGAAAGCGGCTATTACAGCGGGGCAGACCACCAGGAGTACACCGTTCACATTCTGCCTAAGCGCTCGGCGAAGCTACGGTTCAGGATCTACGTGGGCAGAGAGTTCATAGCCGACTATCGCGGCGTGGAATGCGTCATCGAAGATGTTACTTTTGACGACGGCTCAACATGGTCGAGAAAAGTCCCAATGCAATGGCCCTAGACCGTCCGGAGAATTGGGCGCGTCAGCCACGGCCAGAGCGTGAAGAGCGCCGTCGCCGCTCCGACGAGCAAGAACGTATAGTGCAGACCGATGAGCGACCCGATCGCGCCTACGATCAGCGCGCCGCCCGGTACCAGTCCCAGCGCAACCATCGTGTAGACCGAGATCGCACGCCCCCGCACGTCGTCCGGCGAGAGCGTTTGGATGAGCATGTTCGAGGCGCCGAGCAATAGCATCGTGGCGGTGCCGATGATGAATAGCACCGGCAGCGCGAGCCACAGACTCCAAATAAATCCCAAACTGAAAACGCCGAGCGACATTACTGCCGCAGCCCCCAACAAAATGGCGCCGCGCCGCTCCCGCGTGCCCATGTACGCTGCCAGCAACGCGCCGAAGAAACCACCTGCGCCGGTCGCCGAGATCGCCAGGCTCAGATCCAAGGCGTTGCCGCGCAGCGTGTTTACCACGAACGCCGGCAGCAGTATGCTGTATGGCCGAATTAGGATCGCGGTAACGACGAAAATCAGGATAATCCATTTTAAAATGGCGTGTTCGAAGAGAAAGCGCAGGCCGTAGGCGATCGACCCCAGCCAGCTCTCGGGCCGAACCGTGCTCGGCGGAGCGGGCTTCATGAAAATCAGGGCAACGATCACGGCCAGCGTCGCGATAGCGTTGACGTAGAACGAATCGGCGATGCCGACCGAAACGATCAGCAGGCCCGCGATGGCGGGTCCCAGCACGGCCGGCGCGTTGAAAGCGATGGAGTTCAAACCGATCGCGTTGCCGACGTACTCACGATCGACCATCAGCGGCACCCAGCTCTGCCGAGCCGGAGAATCGAACGAAAGCGCCGCCGCGCTGGCGGCGTTGATCAGAATCAGGCCGACGATATTCATCCAGCCGAGGCTCGTAAAAACGGCCAGCATCATCGCCAGCAGCGCCATCGCCGAATTCGTTATGAACAGTATCCGGCGGCGCGGCCAGATATCGGCGACAAGGCCGGCGACCGGCGAGAGCACGATCACGGGCACCGCGCGAGCCAACCCTTGGAATCCGAGGTACAGCGCCGCGGTGTGCGCGTTGCCCGCGAGCTGCGCGATGTAATAGCCCGTCGCGGTCAGTTGCATCCACGAGCCGACGTTCGAGATGAGCAGGCCCGTCCACAGCAACCGGAAATCGCGAAACCTCAGCGCGGAGAAGATCGATATGCGGCGGCGCGGAAGCGCGCGCTCGACGCTCACCGCGCGCGTGCTGCCGCGATAATGATGGCCGCGCTGCCTTCCACGCCGAAGGTCGAGGTATCGACCGCCAAGTCGTAATTCGCGGCGTCCGTCCAATCGATGCCGTAATAGGCGCGAACGTATTCGCCCCGCGCGCGATCGATACGGTCGAGTTCGGCCGTGGCAGTCTTTTCGTCTACGTTCGCGTTGTCCATGACGTGGCGGATGCGCCATTCGCGCGGCGCCAGCATGAAAACGCGCAGCACGCCCGGCCTGCGCCCCAAAATCGCGTGCGCACCGCGCCCGATGAGCACCGCGTTGCCGTGCGCGGCGTACTCGCGCACCGCTTCTTGCACTTCGCGCAGACACTCTTCATCGAACGTCGGCCCCGGTTCCGCGCGGACTTCGGGCGTTCCGAGCTCGAGGCTGCGCAACACCCGCTCGCCCATCGTCTGTCCGATGTCTTCGGCGGACTCGACAGCCTCCGGCGAGGTTTGCAAGCGCTTCGCGACGACGACCGGCAGCTGCTCGTCAACGTACTCGTAGCCGAGCGTCTCGGCGACGTGCTGCGCGACCAGCAGCGCTCCGCAGCCGTAGCGATTCGAGATCGTGATGACCACTTTCGCGTCTTTCTCCGAGGGCCCGCGCGAGCCTCGGCCTAAGCAGGCTCCTGATGCCCCCGATCATTCGGACGCGCGATCTTCGCAAGACCTTTCGCACGCCAAAACGGCGGCCCGGCGTGGGCGGCGCGCTGCGCACGCTCTTTTCGCGCGAGTACGAAGACAAGATCGCCGTCCGCGACGTCACTATGGAGCTGGAAGCGGGGGAGTTGGTCGGGTACATCGGCCCCAACGGCGCCGGCAAGTCAACGACCATCAAGATGCTCACCGGCATTTTGGTGCCGACGTCGGGCACGATCGAAGTCGCGGGCCTCGTCCCTTACGAGCGGCGCAACGACAATGCGCGCAACATCGGCGTCGTCTTCGGGCAGCGCAGCCAGCTCTATTGGGATTTGCCGCTGGTCGAATCGTTCGAACTCTTGCGCGCGATCTACTCGATTCCGCGCGATCGGTACGAGCGCAACGTGCAGCGCTTCAAAGAAATGCTCGAGATGGAGCCGTTTTTGCGGACGCCGGTGCGGCAGCTCTCGCTCGGACAGCGAATGCGCGGTGACTTCGCGGCGGCGATGCTGCACGACCCGCGCATCGTGTACTTGGACGAGCCGACCATCGGCCTCGACGTCGTCGCGAAGGAAGCCATCCGCGAATTCGTCCGCCACATCAACCAGGATCGCGGAACGACCATCATTCTGACCACGCACGATCTGGCCGACGTCGAGCGGCTCTGCCGGCGCATCATCTTAATCGATAAAGGCACGATCATCTACGACGGCGGCGTCGAGCGCATTAAGGAACAGTACGGAACGCACCGCACGCTCGTGCTGACACTCTCGGAGCCCCACCCGGATCCGGTGCTCGAGGGAGCGGAGATCGAGTCGAACGATCGCGGCTTGGTGCGCTACCGGTTCGATCGGCGGCGTGTGCGCCCCGATCAACTCATTCGTGAAGCGACGCAACGCTACGAACTGCGCGACATCAGCATCGAAGAACCGGACTTGGAGTCCATTATCCGAAGAATCTACGTCGAAGGCTACGACCAGGAGCCCGTTAACTCATGATTATTTCGAGCGGAACGAAGAAACCCAACATCCACGCGAGCGCCTACGTCGCGCCGACCGCGACCATCAGCGGCGACGTCACGATTGAAGAGGGCTGCGCCGTGCTCTTCGGCGCCGTCGTCAGCGCGGAGGGCGCGCCGGTCGTGGTCGGCGCGAACAGTGTGGTGATGGAGAACGCCGTCGTCAAGTCGAGCGGCGGAAAGGTCATGCAGTTTCCGTGCACCATCGGCGAGAGCTGCCTCATCGGCCCGGCGGCCTACATCGTCGGCGCGACGATCGAACCGGGCGTCTTTATCGCTTCCGGCGCGCGTATCTTTAACGGCGCGACGGTCGAGGAAGGCGTCAGCGTCGCGATCGGCGGCATCGTTCACGTGAACACGCGGGTCAAGTCCGGCCAGCACGTGCCGATGCTCAATATCGCGCACGGCGATCCCGCCACCATCTATTCGCCGCGCCAAGCCGAAGAGGTGCACGCCAAGATGCACTTCTTCCAGGATGTCTTCAACCTGCCCGACTCGGACGACGTACGCGCCAAAGCCGCGGAGAACTACGCGAAGTTCCTGCGCAAGACGCATGCGCAAGATGCGGTGATAGCTGAAGCGACCAAGAAGGCCGCGCCCAAACCGCCGCCGCGGCGCACTGAAGAACCGCCGCCGACGCAGGCCACCGAAGTCGAGAAAGTCGTGGACGTGATGTTCGTCGAGCTCGAGGAAGCGCGGCTGCGGCGCGAAGCCGCGATCGAACGGGAGAAAAAAGCCAAAAAATGACCTTGGCGCCGTACGTCGAGTTCGCTAAAAAAGCGTTCGCGCGTGAAGCGACGTACCGGCTCGAGGTCTTCACGGAGATCGGCTCGCTTATCGTACGGGTCTATCTGCTGCGCTCGGTCTGGACGGCGCTCTACGCGCAGAACCTCGCGCCGATGAACCTGCCGCTCCACAGCATGATCACCTACGCCACGGTCGCGCTGCTGATGTCGCTCATCTTAGAAGTTGACGGAACGCGGCTGATCCGCGAGAAGATTCGTGAAGGCACGATCGCAACCGACCTGTTGAAACCCATCAGCGTGCCGTTCTACTTCTTCAGCGACGGGTTCGGGCAGACGGGGCTGCACGCGCTGCTGGTTATCCCCTCGATACTGTTTGCACTGCTGCTCGTGCACATCGACGTACCGTCCGCTCCTGTTTTCGCCGCCTTTCTCTTCTCGTTTGCGATCGGCTACTTGCTGAATTTTTTCGTGAACTTTGTGATGAACGCGATCGCGTTCTGGACGCTGGAGACGTTCGCGATTCAACTGATCGTCCGATGGGTTTCGGATCTGCTCAGCGGCCAAATCATCCCGCTGACGTTCTTTCCGGGCATTTTTGGACGGATCGTTTTCGCGCTGCCGTTCGCAGCGATCTATTCGACGCCGCTGCTCATCTACGTCGGTGTGGTTCAGCCGCAGGACTATGCACGGTACTTCACCATACAAGTTTTGTGGCTGATGTTTTTTAGCGCGCTTTCGTTCGTCATTTGGCGCGCCGCCGCGCGGCGCGTGGTGATTCAAGGTGGCTAGCGCCGTCTTCGCGGATCGCATTCAATTCGCGTTTACGGTCATGTTCCATTACTTGTTTCCAATCGGGACGATGGGACTGGCGCCGTTCATCGCGTGGTACACCGTGAAGGGCGTCCGGCAAAATGACGAAAACGCGATTCGCGCGGCGCGTTTCTGGGCGAAAATCTTCACAATCAACTTTGCCGTCGGCGTCGTGACCGGAATTCCGATGGAATTCCAGTTCGGAACGAACTGGGCTATCTTTTCAGCGCGCGCGGGCAGCGCCGTCGGCCAACCGCTCGCGATGGAAGGCGTGTACGCGTTTTTCCTCGAGTCTGTGTTCATCGGCATCTTTATTTTGGGACGCACTCGAGTTTCGGCGGGGTTCTATGCGTTCTCGGCGGTAGCGATTTGGATTGGAGCCTGGGTTTCGGGATTTTTCATCGTCGCGACCGATGCGTGGATGCAGCATCCCGTCGGTTACACGATGCTTTCGGGCGGAAAGATTGCGTTGACCTCGCTGCCGGCTCTTTTGCTGCAGCCGTTTGCCTGGTGGCAGTTCGCGCACGTCATGACGGGCGCGCTGTTGACCGGATCCTTCATCGTAGCGGGCGTGGGAGCATACTATTTGCTCGGCAACCGGCAAACCGGCTTCGGCGAACGCTTCGTCCGGGCCGGCGTCATCGTGGGCCTGATCGCATCCGTGATCGTCATTTTCCCGACCGGCGACCGGAACAGCGTCGACGTCACCCGCGATCAGCCGATCAAACTCTCCGCGATGGAGGGCCTTTTTCACACCAAGCAGGGTGCGCCGATCGCGATCTTCGGCATGCCGGATGTTCCTCATCAGAAGCTCATCGATCCGATCTACGTCCCCGATGCGCTGAGTTTTCTCGCTTATGGTAATTTCCGGGCGACCGTCAAAGGGCTGGAAGAATACCCCGGCGACCAGCGACCGCCGATCGAACTGACGTACTACGCCTACCACGTGATGGTCGGGCTCGGGACGATCTTCGTTGCGATCATGGTGATCGCAGCGGTGTTGTTGTTTTTGCGGCGTTTGCCGCGCGCGCGCTGGATGCTATGGATTCTCATGCTGGCAATGCCGTTTCCGTATATTGCGAATGAGGCGGGCTGGACTGCAACCGAGGTAGGCCGGCAGCCGTGGATCGTCTACGGACTCATGCGAACCGCGGATGCCACTTCGCCCAACGTCGTTGCTGGCGAAGTCATCTTCACCACGATCGGATTCGCCGGCATGTACTTCATCATCGGACTGCTCTTCATGCTGTTGGTCCTGCGCCAAATCGCGCTCGGACCCGAGAGCGAGGCGGTAGCAAAATGAATACCGCCGCGTTTGTCGTGCTGGCCGGAATGCTGGGCGCCTATGTTCTCTTGGACGGCTTCGATCTTGGCGTGGGCGCGCTGCACCTCTTCGTCGCGCGCACGGACCGCGAGCGCACCGCGTCGTTCGCGACCATCGGTCCGTTCTGGAGCGGCAACGAAGTCATGCTCATTGCCGCCGGCGGCACGCTCTTTGCATTTTTTCCGCAGGCATATGCCGCATCGTTCAGCGGGTTCTATCTGCCGTTCATGGTCGCGCTGTGGCTGTTGATGGTTCGCGGGTTGTCGATCGAACTGCGCGGACACTTCGCCGACCCGCTGTGGCGCGGGTTTTGGGACGTCGGGTTCTCAATTGCGAGCTCGCTCTTGGCGCTCCTGATGGGCGTAACAATCGGCAATCTCTTGCGCGGGCTTCCGATGGGGCAAAACGGATTCTTCTCCGGAACGTTCGCATTTTTGCTGAATCCGTACGCGCTCGGCGTCGGCGTCTTCAGCGTGATCGTTCTCGCGCTTCACGGCGCCGCGTTCATGCGCTGGCGTTCCGATCCCGGCTCGGAGATCGGAGCGCACGCCCAAAAAGCGTTCGTTATCCTATGGCCGATCGCGCTCGTGGCCTACGCCGGCGTCACGGCGGCGACAATGGCCGTCCATCCCGTGCATAACGCCGTGCTCTGGCTCGTCCCGATCCTCGGCGTCGCCTCGCTTGTCGCTGCGCGTTTCGTGAAGTCAGCCGCGCTTTGCTTAACCGCGACATCGATCTTTCTGCTGGCGCTGATGATCTCGGCGGCCGGCACACTCTATCCGTACTTGTTGCCCGCGTTTCCGATCGGCTCGGGCGGATTGGACATTGCCGCGGCCTCGACGCCGCAGTCGCTGCCGAGCGCCTTTATCGCCGTTGCGATTGGTTTGCCTGCCGTGCTGATTTACGCAACGCTGGCTGCGCGCCGCGTGCTAAGCCGTAAAGCCTAGATTACTCCCACATCAGCTCGTCGACGTAACACCACTTCCAGTTTTCACCCGGCTGAAACGATTGGATGATCGGGTGTTTCGTGGCGTGGAAATGTTTGGTGGCATGTTTGTTAATCGAATTGTCACAGCAGCCGATATGACCGCACTCCAAACACTCGCGCAGGTGCACCCAGTCGCTGCCGATCTTCAGGCACTCTTCGCAGCCTTCGGGCGTACGCGGTTGAACTTTGTGAATGTGGTCGAGATGCGTGCAGGTTTCGCTCATGCTGCCGGCACGTCCCAGAGAACCGTTTCACCCGTACCCTGCAGCTCGATGCGTTCGATATCGTAGGTGCGCAGCGCGTCACCGGCGCGCAAAGTCTCGTCGTTGACCTTTATCTGCCCTTCAGCGACGAACAAGAACCCGTAGCGTTGCGGCTGGAAGGTGTGCCGCAAAGTGTGATTCTCCAAACGCGCCACGCGGAGCGTTGCATTTTGCGTGAGCACAATCGGCGTCTCGACGTTTGGCTCGCCCGATGCAACCGTTAACCAGCGATTGTGGCGATCGGCGGCCGTAAAATCGACTTGCCCATAGGTCGGCGGGGTTCCCAGGCGGCCCGGCAGCACCCACATCTGCACGAGATGCAAGTCCAAGTCTTTGCGCGCGTTGTTCTCGGAGTGCCGCACGCCCGTGCCGGCGCTCATGAACTGCACGCCGCCGGCTTTGACGACGCCTTTGTTTCCCATGCTGTCCTGATGCTCCAATTCACCGCTGAGAACGTAGGTCAGGATCTCCATGTCGCGGTGCGGGTGCGTCGGAAAACCGGCGCCCGCTGCGATGTAGTCGTCGTTGAATACCCGCAGCGCGCCCCACTGTACGTTCTGCGGATCGTGGTACTCGGCGAAACTGAAGGAATGATACGTCTTCAGCCAGCCGTGATCGGCGAAAAACCGTTCGCCGGCCCGCTGAACGGCGAAAGTGGTGGGCGGCTCGGAAATTGTGTTCATGTAAGGCTAGAATCGGCCGGGGCGGCCGCGAGGTTGCGCATTCGCCCGAGCAACAGATGAAAGTAGAGCATTCCCTTGACCGGGCCCAAAGCGGAAAGCAGCGCGTCCGCGTCGAGGCCCGGATCGCCGGAGAGGGCGCGCAGCGATTGGGCCACGCCCGAGTCTTTGAGCGGAAAGACGTCGAGGCGCCCGAGGCCCCGCAAGAGCACGACCGAGGCACTCCACGGACCGATGCCTCGCAACGTGCGCAACCGTTCGGCGGCCTCCGCGCTGTCCATCGTGGCGAGAAGTTCTTCGGACAGCGCCCCGTCTTCGACCGCGGCGGCAGCCGTGCGGAGGTGATCGACCTTATTGGCGCTCAGTCCGGCGGCCCGCAGCGGTTCGTCCGGCGCGAACAATACTTGCGACGGATCGAAGAATGGATAGTAGGTGACGCCGCCATGTTCGATTGGTTCGCTCATCGTCTCGACCGTGCGCCGCATGATGGCGGTCGCGGCGTGAATGCTGATCTGCTGAAAGACGATGGCGTGCGCGAGCGCCTCCCACAGCGTGGGATAACGCGGCGGATGCATGCCGCGGAGTTGCTCGGTGAGCTCGGCGAGCCACGGAAAAGGTTGTACGCGCGATTCCCACTCGTCGAGTTCCGCTTGCGTTCCCAGCATCGCCGTCACGACCGGCACCCAGCGCTCGGGCTGCGCTCCGGTGATCTTCAGCGCAAGCGTGCCGGCGTCGCGTTGCTGCACCTCGATCAAATTCGAACCGTCCGCGTCGGTCAGCATGCGGCGATAGGTCCCGTCTTCGGCGACGAGGTCCACGGCGTTGGCGGCCAGCCGCCGCAACGCTTCGGCCGTAAGATCTAAACGGTACGGCGCCTTAACGGGAAGGGTCGTTTCAAGAGTAAAACGTTCGGTTAAGGATGCTCGCGACATATTACCAGTATTGGCGCATCAACTTCCTGACGATGCTCGAGTATCGCGCGAATTTCATCATGTGGTTCGCTTTCACGATCATCTACCACGCAACCGCGATCGCGGCGCTTTGGGTGACGCTGCGGATGTTCCCGTCGATGAACGGCTGGGATTTCAAGCAGATGGCCTTTCTCTACGCGCTCTGGATGCTGGGACACGAGTTTCACAACGCGTTCTTCTTTAACGTCGTCAGCGTCCCGGAGTACGTCCGTGAGGGCCGCTTCGACAGGTTCCTGGTGCGTCCCCAGGACACGCTCTTCCAGACCCTGACGGTTCCCGCGCAGCTCTTCCCCGACGGCATTATTTTGGCGCTCATCTACTTCGTGCTGGCGACGCGTTACAGCGGCGTGAACGTCGACGCGGCCTTTGTGTTGTTCGTTCCGCTGGTCATGGTCGGGGGCGCCCTCATCGATTTGGGAATATCGCTGGCCGTGGCGACTATCTCGTTTTGGTTCGTGCGCGTGGATACGCTGCGGTGGGTCGTGATGTCGCTGGAGCAAGAGTTTACGCGGTATCCCATCAGCATCTATACGCGCGGCGTGCGCTTTTTGTTGGCTTTCGTCTTCCCGTTTGCGTTCATGAACTATTTCCCGGCGACGTTTCTGCTGCACAAGGCCGAAACGGGATTCTCCCTTTCGCCGCAGATCGGATTACTGACGCCGCTCGTCGGATTCGCGTGGCTGGCGTTGTCCTACGCTTTCTGGCGATTCGGTTTGCAGCACTACCAGGGAACTGGCTCGTGAAGCGCAGCGCATTCGTCGCCGGGGTGACCGCGGCGGCATGCTGGCCGCAGGCGGCCTTGGCGCAATCGTTCGGCGCGCTTTTACACGAAGCCATCAAGGGAATTCCGGCGACCGTCGGCGTCTATGCGCGCACCATGGCGGATGGCCCGCCCGTCGTTGCTTACAACGCTGATGTCTCGTTTCCAAGCGCCTCGACGATCAAGATGCTGATCATGCTGACGGCGTTCCGGTTAGCGGAAAGCGACCCGTCGGTAATGAGTGAGCCCGTCACATTTCATAGCCACGATTACATCGGCGGCTCGGACTTCATGTCGCGCGCATCAAGCGGCGAGCGCTTCAGCGTGCACGAGCTGATCGTGCCGATGATCCAAGTGAGCGACAACACCGCAGCGAACCTGTTAATCACGCACTTCGGATTCGATGAACTCAATGCGACTGCGCGTCACGCCGGAATGCCGCACACCAAACTCCGGCGTCATTTTCTGGATACGGCGGCGGTCTTGCGTCACCACGACAACCGCACGACGCCGCGGGACATGGCTCATCTGCTCTTCGAGATCGAACGCGGCACGCGCGAAGGAATTCGCACGGTCGCCGATCCGGAAACCTGCCGAGCGATGATTCAAATCATGCTGGGGCAAACGGATCGCGATAAAATTCCGGCAGGCGTGCCGCACGGCGTGCCCGTTGCGAATAAAACCGGCGAGCTGACCGGTACGCGCGCCGACGTCGGAATCGTCGATCCGTTCGGACTCTCGCCGTACGTCCTCACCGTGTATACGATGCAACTCAACGGCTGGACCGTCGCCGCTCACGGCATTGCGAACATCTCGCGGTTGGTGTACCGCAAGCTCGCCGGAACTATGCTTTAGCCCTTCGATACCTCAGGATGACCGAGACTCGATCACTACTTTTGTGATCTCGTCGCCGCGCCGGATCGCGTCGAGTGTTTCAAACCCATCGGTGAGTTGTCCAAAAACCGTATATTGCTTATCCAAGAAGCGCGCGTCATCTAAGCAGATGTAAAACTGCGAGCCCGCCGAGTCGGGAGACGAGGCGCGTGCCATCGCGACGGTGCCGCGCACGTGCGGACGATCGTTGAATTCGGCCTTCAAATTGTAGCCGGGGCCGCCGGTGCCGTCGCCTTTCGGGTCGCCGCCTTGGATGACGAAGCCCGGCTCCACTCTATGGAAGGCCAGCCCGTCATAAAACCCGGCTTCCGCCAGTTTGACGAAGGCCGCCGAGTGCTGCGGCGCGTCGTCGGCATAAAAAGTAAAGACCATGTCGCCCTTGGGCGTCGTGATGCGCGCCGTCGAGGTTTTTGCGCGGTCGAGAAGGGTGCGCAACTCCTCGCCGACGGGAGCCGTATGTGTTGCCATCTAGGAAGCTTTGTGCACTTCGAGTCCGAAGGCCTTGCCCGCGTCCAATGCCGTCAGCTTTTCGTCTCGGCTCAGCTGCTTAAAGCGAGCCTCAACGCTTTTTGCCTGCGACGAATCGTCCGCTTGCATCCAGGCAAGCAGCCGAACGGGGAGGCGCGACCGGGTGTATTTCGATCCTCGGCCCTTTTGGTGCAGATCCACGCGACGCTCCAGGTCGTCGGTCCAGCCGGTATAGAGCGAACCGTCTTCACAGGCCAGGATGTAGACGAACATAGTGTCGTGAACTGAGTTACATGCACTCTTCCCGCTTTCTTTCAGCGCTTGCGCTGCTCGCCCTGACGATTACCTCGGCCTCCGCAAAACCGGCGCTGGACCCGCGGATTGCCGCTCTGGTGCGAGCCGTTTCGGCCGCCGATTTGCGTGCGTACGATACGCGCCTGGTGGATTTTTACACGCGCAATGATTTTTCAGACGATCTCAACTCGCCCACGCAAGGTGTCTTTGCGGCTCGCGATTGGATCAAATCGCAGTTCGAGGCGGCCGCGCTCCGGAGCGGCGGGCGGATGACTGTTTCTTTGGATACGTTCTTGCAAGACAAGACAGCCCGGACGCCGCGCGCCGTAACGGAATCGAGCATCATCGCGACACTGCGCGGCGATGCCCCCGGGCCAACGTACGTTATGTCCAGCCACTATGACGACTGCGACGGCGACTGCACCGACGGACGCGGCCGCGCGCCCGGCGCGGACGACAACGGGTCCGGGACCAGCGCGGTGTTAGAAGCCGCTAAGGTGATGGCGGCGCAACAGTTTCACGGCACCATTATTTTTGCAGTCTTCGATGGCGAGGAACTCAACTTGTGGGGCTCGGATCATTTCGCGCGTGAATTGAAAGCGGCGGGCACCGACGTCGTTGCCGATCTCAACAACGACATCATCGGCACTTCGAATGCTCCGGCCGGCTCGTCCGATCGCCGCCTGGTTCGCGTCTTCAGCCAAGGCATTCCCGACGATGCAAAAATCAGTGCGGTCAACGTGGCAGGCTCCGAAAACGACTCGCCCTCGCGCGAAATCGCACGCTTCGTCAAGAACATCTCGGAGCAGTACGTCGCGCCAATGCACGCCACGCTCATCTTTCGCGCCGACCGTTTCCGCCGGGGCGGCGACCAAGAGTCGTTCACGGCCCAGGGCTTCCCCGCAATCCGCTTCGTCGAAATACACGAAGATTTCCGGCACCAGCACCAAAACGTGCGCGTCGAGAACGGCGTGCAATACGGCGACCTGCCGCAATACAACGATTGGAATTATCTGGCAGCGGTCACGCGCATGAACGTTGCGGCGCTCGCCGCGCTGGCGCTCGGGCCGGATCAGCCGGGGACGGCGCAAATTCTAATCGATCGCCTCACGAACGATTCGACGCTGCGCTGGAAGCCTGCGGCCCGGGCCGTCAGTTATGAAATCGTTTGGCGCGAGACAACCTCGCCGTTGTGGCAGCATTCGCAAAACGTCGGTAATGTCACGCAAGCGACGGTGCCGGTCAGCAAAGACAACTTTATCTTAGGTGTACGGTCGGTAGACGCACAGGGACTGGTAAGTCCGGCGGTCTATCCGGTGGCGGTGCGGCAGTAGCCGGTTGAGCTCATCGCAGCATACCCCGCATGATTTTGCCTTCGGTGTTCAGGTAGTATTTCGCGCTGTCGAATCGCGGTGAGTCGGCGAACATCAGGTAGAGATACTTGAAGTTCTCCGAAAACGAATATGCCGGGAAATAGTCGCCTTGCGTCATTGGCCGCGTGCGAACGTCCGTGAGCACCGTGTAGCCGCGCGGCGCCCGGCAATTCGAACGCAGCGCTTCAAAATACTGGTAGGCTGTGACGCGATATTTCGGGTCTTTTGTTAGAAACCAGAGATCGAATGATGAGTTCGGATACTCAGGCCGCAGCCAGTGCCGCGGGCTTACGATCGAGAGATCACTGTAATTGATCACTTCCGGAATTAGGTCGTACTTGTCGAGCGCTGCCGTCCAGGAGTCGTAGAACGCCGAACCGACCGCGCGATCTCCGCCTTTGGCCACCAGACCCGCGTAAAACGCAGCGAGTTCGGAACTCGTCGTGTCGGTAGTCGGTTGCCCGTCCTTGTAATTCACCGTCCTGAACCAGAGATTTCCTGAAACGCGCGTTACTTTGTATTTGAGGATAGCGTCGGTCAGCAGGCGGTACCAGTCGCGGGTTTGAGTCAGCCCAAGCATTTGCCAGCCGCCCCAAAGATATTCGTAAAAGGAATCGACCGGTTCGTCGGGCGCGACGTCGTCCGTATCGCTGAACTCGCCTTTTTCGACGTCGAACGTCGTTCCGAGTAGATTCAACGACGAGCGTTTTGCAATGACGGCTTCATAGGCTTTGAGCGAAGCCTGCACGTACTTCTGGTCGCCCGTTAGCCGCGAAAGATCGCCGAACTCCAAGATGTTGGAACCGATTTCGGCGAGCACCATCTGTGGTTCGCGCACCGCGCCGGTCTTTAGATTGGCGTAACGATAGGGCGCACCGGTGGGAGACTTCGTAAAGCACACCAGCAGGCGGTCGGCCAGATCGCGCGCGCCGTCGAGCAAGAACTTTTCGCCGGTGGCGTAGTAACCGGTGATCAGCCCGGCCACCATGCGGATCATGGCTTCGAACATCTGCACGTCGCCGTCGACGTCGAAGTCAAGATGATCGCGCAGCCACGCCACGCACGACTCGAGCTCGGCATCCAGGCCCATCACATAGAGCGTGTCCATCGCTTCGATGATCGAGAGCCCGAACGAATGGTTCTTCAGAAAAAAGTTTGACGGCCTGCCGCTCACCGGGCGCACCTCGTCGTAGCCCCACGCGATGTATTTATAGCCGTTCCACGCATGCAAGAATTCGTCGCGCACTTGCCGGGCGATCGCATCCGGCGGTGGCATCACCGCTGGCGGCAGACATGCGAGCTCGGCGGGCAGCAGCGCTGCTGCGCTCGCTGCGGTTAGAAAGCTACGACGTTTCATGCAGCCCTTCGACTGCGCTCAGGGTCGTTCGATACCTCACGATGACAACAATGATTCATCAATTGCAGTCAGCGTTTCATCCACGTCGGCGACGGTGTGTGCGGTCGACAGAAACATCACTTCGTTTTGTGAAGGCGGCAAGAGTATTTTTCGCCTGCGCATTTCGTGATAGTAAGCCGCATACCGCGCTGAATCGGCCAACAGTGCGTCGTCGTAGTTGCGGTTTGGCGCGCCGGCGCGGAACTTAAAATCCACCGCAGACTCGTGCTGGACGACCGCGTAGGGTAGACTGCGTCGCTCGAAAATGCTTCTAATGCCAGTTGCCAGCCGCTTCGCAAGCCGGTCCGTATTTTCGTAACACTCGGGATACGCTTCCAGCAGATCGAGCACGCGATGCGCCATCCCCACGGCAAATGGGTTGCCCGCGTGGGTGCCGCCCGTAAAGACGGGGCCGTCAGGCGCGAGCATCGTCATGACATCTTCCCGGCCACCGAATGCGGCAATCGGGAAACCACCGCCCAGTATTTTCCCGATCGCGGTAATATCAGGCTGCACGCCCCTCGACTCCGCTCGGGGCCGCTCGCTTCGCTCGCGGTCCTTCGATACCTCAGGATGACAATCAAACTCACGATGACGGAAGCGAAGCCAGGTAATGATCTCGTCGAAAATGAGCAACGCACCGCTGCGATCCGCGCGCTCGCGCAAGCCTTCGAGAAACCCGGGAACAGGCAGCACCAAGCCCATATTCGCCGCAACCGGCTCGACCAGAATTGCCGCGATCTCGTCCTCGCGGCCGCGCAGGGCATCGTCCACGCTCTCCAAGTCGTTGTAGCGCGCGACGGCGACGTCGCGCTGTACGCCGGCGGGTATTCCGCTGCGACGGGCGTGCGCGGTCTTTGCCGAAGCCCCGGCGGCGAAGAGCGCCGCGTCGAAGTGACCATGATAGTTCCCGGCAAATCGCAGAATGAGATCTCGTTGCGTGAAAGCGCGCGCGACGCGCACCGCGCTCATCATCGCCTCGCTGCCGGTTGTGGTGAACCGGATGCGCTCCATCGAAGGAATCCGCGCGCGAATGCGCTCCGCTAGACGCACTTCTTCGGGATGCGTCGACCCGTAGAGCACACCACGCGACGCAAGGTCGTCGAGATCGCGCGTCAGCGCCGGATGATTGTATCCGAAGAGCAACGGGCCATAACCCATGATGTAGTCGATGTAACGCTCGCCGTTTTCATCGAACGCATATGCGCCGTCGCCGCGACTCTGAATGAACGGTGTGCCGCCCACGGCCCAGCCCGAACGCACGGGGGAATCACATCCGCCTGCGAGTGCGGCGCTCGCAAGCTCCGCGATTGTCTGCATGTTTTGCGCCACTCGTCAGGCCCGCTTAACGGCGCGCTGCTCGGGGGTCCTTCGACAAGCTCAGGATGGCACTCCAACGGGCGAAGCGGAAAGAAACTCCTGTAGCGCATGTAGCGCGCGGTCAACATCGAACGGCAGCACGCGCGCGCCGTCGGCATGGGCCTGCGCGTTTCCGCTATACGACGGATCGCCATAGGCGGCGACTGCAAAACGCGGACGGCCAAGCTGTTTGGCAAAACGCATCGTCAGCATTGCGCCGCCGTTGCTTTCGCTCGCAACAAGAACCACCGCGCGCGCGTGCGCGGCCTGCAAGCGATCGCGATGCACGAGCGCCGGCTTCGATACCGGCTCGTCAGGCAGGCGTTCGCTGACGATCGCGCCGCCATGCGCGACGATCTCTTCTTCCAGCGACCGGTTCTCGGGCGGGTAGGTTACGCCTAGGCCGGTTCCAACATAGGCAACGGTCGGCACGCCCGCGTCCAATGCGCCGCGATGCGCTGCCGAATCAATGCCCGCCGCAAGTCCGCTGACGATCGGCAACTCGAGCCGCCGCGCAAATTCGCGAGCGAACTCTTGCGCCGCCGGCAGCGGCGTGCGCGTTCCTACGATCGCAATTCCATCGGCCGGCAACGCGCCGCGGACGCACAGAAACGCCGGCGGATCGTCGAGATCGCGCAAAGCCTTCGGATAGCGCGGGTCGGCAATCGTCACGAGCGACGCGCCCAGGCGCGCCAATTTCGCAGAGGCCTCCCGGGCTTGACGGCGGGCGTGCGCCAGACGCCGGGCGGAATCGCCTTCCAGCCATTCTTTTAATGAGGGATCCTCGCCGCGGGCGAGCGAGCGCAAACGGCGTGCGGGCATGTGCAGATAGGCCCCGGCAAGCAATACGAGCTGCTCGTGCGACATCTCTCGCATAAGACCGGGGGCTTCGCACCCCGAACTCCCTCCCCATGCCGCACGTCGAGATCGAGATCGGTCCGCAGAGCAATATCGCCGAGTTGGTCCAGGATCTGCCCATCGCGGCCGAGGTGCTGGGCCGGTTCGGCCTGCATTGCGCCGGCTGCGGCGTGAACAAGTACGAAACCATCGAGCAGGGCGCCAAAGCGCACGGGCTGCGCATCGAGCCGATAATCGCGGCGCTCGTGCAAGCGCGGCTCTCCGGTTTTGTCCCCAATATCAACAACGAAGATCGCCAGCCGCTGCGGCGCGCGCCGGGCGAATTCAAACGGCATGCAAAGATCGCGCACGTCCTGCCGATCATGTCCGGCAAGGGCGGCGTCGGCAAGTCGCTGGTCACCGCCTTGATCGCGCTCGGGCTGCGCCGCCGCAATCTGCGTGTCGGCATTCTGGATGCGGACATCACCGGGCCGTCGATTCCCAAACTCTTCGGCTTGCGCACCCCGCTGTTGATTGAAGCCGATCCCGATGCGAAACCAACGCCCCAAGGCAATCCGCCGCCGCTTATGGTGCCGGCGCAGTCGCGCAGCGCAATCGAAATCGTCAGTTCAAATTTGTTGACCGACCAAGAAGACACAGCGATGATCTGGCGCGGCCCGATTCTTTCCGGCGTGATCCGTCAGTTTTACGAACAGGTATTGTGGAGCGATCTCGACTTTCTGCTAATCGATCTTCCGCCCGGCACTTCGGACGCGCCGCTCACGGTTCTGCAGTCGCTTTCGATCGACGGCGTGATCCTCGTGACGATGCCGCAAGCGCTGGCCACGATGATCGTGCGCAAAGCGGCCAACCTCGTTCACCAATTAAAGAAGCCGATTCTCGGCGTGGTTGAGAACATGTCGTACTTCATCGCGCCTGATACCGGCAAGAAGTACGAAATCTTTGGCCCCTCTTATGCGGAGCGCGTGGCGGAACTCGCCAGGGCGCCATTGCTGGCACGCATTCCGATCGATCCGCAGAAAGCGCTGCTGGCGGATGAAGGCCGCGTCGAAGAGATCGACGATCCCATCTGCGACGAATTGGCCGCTGCGGTGCTTGCGGCGATCGAAGCTCACCCCAAACCGAAGGAAACGATCTCTATTATCTAGTGCCCTTCGCGGCGGAAGCGACCGCGTCGATAACTTGCGGCGCCACGGGAAGTTTGGGATTCGAATAGCCGGCCACAATCGCAGCTTGCGACGACGTGTCCGGCGAAATCTTGAGGACGTGGTTCATTCCTTGAACGACGACCAGTTTCGCCGATGGACTCCCACTCTTCAGCGCTTCGGCGTCGGCCATTGTCACCTGTACGTCGGCGGTACCCTGGACGATCGTTACCGGAATCCGAAGTTTGCCGACCTCGACCGCCGGATCGTATTTAAACCATGAAATGAGATAAGGCTGGATCGACGGACGGAATAGACCCTCAAGGCCGGCCGGAATGTCGCCCGTATAGACGTTACCGGCTTTCAATTGCGCCATAATTGCGTCGGCTTGGACGAGCGACGCCGGCGCGAGTGCCGGCCGCAACTGCTCGCGCAGAACCGTGTATGCGGGCCGTCCCGCACCCTCCAGCGACACGTACGCCGCGACATTTCCCCGCTGGGCGGCGATGGCGCCGAGCAACGATCCTTCGCTATGTCCGGCAACCGTAATCTTTGCGCAACGCGGGTTAGCACGCAGCAACTTGATCCAGCCTGCGGCGTCGTCTATATACGTATCGAAGCGAATGTCTTTCTCGGCGGTCATCGCCGCGGCACTTGCCCCAATACCGCGTTTGTCGAAACGCAATGTCGCTATGCCGCGCGCCGCCATAGCATTGGCCAAGAGTTTCAGCGCATCGTTCTTGCCGGGCAATGTCGGATTGTTGCCGTCGCGATCCGTAGGACCCGATCCGGCGATCAGCAGCACCACCGGAACGGGCTTCGAGCCCGCCGGCATGAGCAGGGTTCCGGAAATGGAGCCCGTCGCAGTTCGAAGTACTAGATCGGATTCAGACGCAAAAGAAGGCAACGGCAGCGCCGACGCGGCGACCGCGCCGCCCGTTAGAACTAGAAACTTATCTCGTTTGATCTTCTGCATACACTACTTCCCCATCGCACCACGTTGCAAGAACGCGGCAATCGGTAAACTCGTCGCCGTCGAGCGGATCGCGATCGAGGATCGCCAGATCGGCCGCATATCCTTCGGCGAGCATTCCGGTGCGCATCTCCGCGTGCGCCAAGCGAGCCGCGTTGTAGGTGTACATCGTGATGGCCTGCCCCGGTGAGAGCCGTTCGCGCGGCTCATGATGATCGACTGTGGCTTGCATGCCTTGCAAAGGTGCGAGTTCGCAGACCGGACTGTCGTCGCCCCCGCACAGGACCGCGCCGGCCCGTTCGATTCGTCCGAGGGCGTTCATGCTGCGCATCCGCTGAGATCCCAACCGCTGCTCGTACATGCCGCCCACACCACCCCAAAGCATATCAAACTGCGGCTGCATCGAAAGGTAAATGCCCAGGCGCGCGCAGCGTTCGATGTGATCGTCGCGCGCTATTTCGAAATGTTCGATAAAGTGGCGGCAACCGGTCGCGCTCGGTTTTCCGCCGAGGACGCGCTCCCACGTTGCGACGCATTGTTCGATCGCGCGGTCGCCGATGGCGTGAACGCCCGCCGAGACCCCGAGCGAGTCGGCGGTCGAAAAATACTCGTAGACCTGTTCGTCGGAGTAATTCAGCTCGCCGCGGTTCGGCGGCCCGCCGTTCTGTGAAACGAAAGGCTCGCTAACGGCTGCCGTGCAGCTTCCGATCGATCCGTCGAGAAACACGTCGCCGCCGATAAACGGCAGGCCGAGCTCTTTGGCGAGTCGAGGATCCGGCTCGCAGATCTTCGGATACCATTTAGCTCTTGGCAGATCGCCGAGCGCCGCGATTTCGTCTGCATATTGATCGCGTGCGAAGCCCACGAATTGCGCGTGCAGGTGCAAGCAGCCGCGCGAGAGCGCCAATTCGGTCGCGCGTTTGTCAGCGGCTCGTTTTGCGGCTAGCGGCAGCTTCGCCATGAAGGCCGCTTGTGCGCGCCAGTTCGCTTCGAGAAACAGTTTTCCGGTCGGTCCACCCTCGTGGTTTCTCTCGCTTCCGCCCACAGCGGGCGGAAGGTTAAGCCACGCAAGCGTCTTGCGATTCACGATGCATGAATGTCCATCAACGCGCACGAGCATCGCAAACGCATCCGCGAGTTCGCGCTCCAGTGGCGCCGCGTCGGCGAGACGTCCGTCGCGCCACGCGCTCTCGTCGTATTGCCCGGCCAGCACGTATGTTTCGCGCGGCAAACGAGTCACCGCGGCGGCGAATTCGTCGTAAGAGCGCACGCCGTTCAAATTGCGTTCGTCGAGGAAATGCCCGGTATCGGTAAGATGCACGTGACAGTCGGCAAACGCCGGCAGAACCGTTGCGCCTTGCAGATCGATTCCTTCGACGGTCGCGCCGGCGCTCGATGGATCGAGCGAAACGATCGTCGGGCCGTCCAGCACCAGCCCGTTGTGCCGGGAGTACGAACCACGGCGCGGATCGTACCGATAAACGCGCGCGTTACGGAGCGCCTTCACCTTCACCCTTCGACTGCGCTCAGGACTCGATACCTCACGATGACAAAATGGGGCGGGAGCCGAGCCAGGCGGCCAAATCCGTTTTGCGCGTTACGTAGTTGCCCGTGCGCAGCTCCGAGCGCAATTCGCCGAAGGTGCCGAACGCTTCCGCGAACGCATCATGCTTGTGAATCGACTCGTAGTTCACTTGCGTGGCCGCCACGAACGTTTCGTCCGGGAAATCCGCGTACATCTCCAGCGCGCCCGCCAGGATGCCGCGCACGACGTCCTCCACGAACTTTGGATTGTGGTGCGCCTTATTTACGATGAAGAATTCATCCGGGCGCTTCAGGAGGTCGTAGGTCTCACTCGACATCGCGTTTTCAACGATCTCGACCAGGTCTTCCACCTGAGGAATCTCTCCTGATGTGATTCCGATGAGCACGCTGCCGCGTCCGCGCTGATTGTGCGTCGCAACCGGCAACGCGTGCAATGCGCGCTCGGCGTCGGCCGCTGAAAAACCGGCGTCGCGCAAATCGCGCAGGCTCTGCTCGCGCACCATCGCTTGCGCGCACGGACAGGCGGTCATGCCTTCCGCTTCAACACCGATGGCGCGGCGCACGCCCTCGCGATCGGCGTGCGCGATGCCGATCAGCGTGTATGTTTCCTCACCGCGTTTCCCGCTGACCGGCGTCCAGCGTTCCAGCGCGAATTCAGCGCGTAATCGTACATCCGCGCGCACAGCGCGCTGCGATTGCACGATCTCGCGCGCGATCGCTTCGACCAGATTCTCGATCTGCGCGGGCGCGCCGGGGCTTGCGAGTACTTCGAGTGCGGCTTGCTCGAGAATTTCATTGAAGCGCGACATGTGTAGGCCGGCTTTATCTGGCGTGAGATCGGCCACCATCGTAAACTCGCCGTTGAAGACTTGTTCGCGCCCGGCAACGTTTAGGCGCACTATGCGGCGTACGCGCGAAACTCCAACGCGATCGAGCGAGAGCCGCACATCGGGCGTCTCTTCCTGACGGTTCGCATTGAAATGCAGCGAGCGAGCGCGGCGCCGAACGCCGTTCGACGTCAGCGTTGCCGCCATACCGGCAAACTCCGGCGCAATTTCCGCGAGCGGAATGAGATTGTACGGGCGGCGCGCCAACTGCGGATGGACGTAATCGCCCGCTGCCAATACATCGATATCGATAGCGCGGGCCTCCAAGCGGCGTTTGCCCGCCCTGCCAATTGCGGCTTCGACGGCGCGCGCAAACTCTTCGAAGCCGCCGCGGTCGAGCGGCGTTTCGAGCTGCGCGGCCAGGTTGAGAAACGGCGGCCCTTCCGCGCCCTCCGCGGGGGCGCTTTCAAAAAACGACGAAACGGCCACCACGCGGCTCTTGCGCCGCAGCCGCTGCAGGGCAGCCAAAATATTCGCCTGCCTGTCGCCGAGGTTGGAGCCGATACCCACGTGAACGCGCACGATTGGGTACTTATGGACGAGGAGAGTGATCGCATGCACGACGCACGCAATGTCGCCCCCATCGAGCGGTGTCTCTCATTCGGCGCCGGCGTCCTGTTCGGCGGCGCAGCCGCCTACTTGCTCTACCGCGCCGTTACCGGCTATTGCGCTATCTACGCGGCGCTCGGCATTCGCAGGTTGTCCGATCGCGAGCCGCACAACCCAAACGCGAGCGTACCGTATGGAAGCGGCGTTCGCGTCGAAGAGACGGTCTTGATCGAATTGCCTGCGCGAGAACTCTACGCATTTTGGCGCCGGTTAGAGACGCTTCCGCAATTCATGAGTCATGTCAAAGAAGTCACCGTGCTAACACCGACGCGGTCGCGCTGGCGCGTTCGGGCGCCGGCCGGAAACCAATTGACCTGGGAAGCCGAAATCATCAACGACATCGCAGGCGAGCTGATCGGTTGGCGTTCCTTGCCCGGATCGGCGATCCATCACGCAGGCTCGGTTCATTTCGATCAGCGGGCCGGCGGGACGGAAGTGCGCGTCGAGCTCGAATACGCGCCGCCCGCGCGCTATATCGGCGCATCGCTGGCGCGAATCTTCGGCGAGAACCCGCAGAAACAGATCGCCGAAGATCTACGGCGTTTTAAATCAATCGCCGAACGCGGGGAAATCTGCGCGTCGTAGCGGGAACGGATCCCGCGCTGCTCTTCGAGTCGCCGCTCGATGTGCTGCGGGCGCGTACGCCGCAAGAGGCCTGGAACGCTCTCGCCCGCGCCGACAGCGCGCTGGCCGCAGGCTATTACGTCGCCGGATTTCTTTCATACGAGCTCGGCGCGGCGTGCGTTGGTCTACCGCGGCGGAATGCGACGGCTCCACTCCTTGCGCTCGGCATTTACGACAATGCGAGGCCTATCGTCTTGGCCGCGAGCGCGGACGATTTCGCGATGGGTCCGCCGCTGCCGCGCGTTTCGCGAGCGAAATACGGCGAGACGATCGACGCAATCACCTCAGCGATCCGCGACGGTGAGGTCTATCAAATCAACTATACGCTGCCGTTCGATTTTGCGTTCTCGGGCGAACCCTTCGACGTCTATTGCCGGCTGGCGTCGCGCTCCGGGGCGCAATATTGCGCGTATGTCGAAGACGAGGAGCGCGCGATTGTCTCGTTTTCGCCTGAGCTGTTCTTACGCTTTGAAGACGGGCGGCTCGTGACGAAACCGATGAAAGGCACCGCGCCGCTCGATGCGATCGACGAGCTGACGAACGAGAAAAACCGAGCGGAGCACCTGATGATCGTGGATTTATTGCGCAACGATCTGCATCGCATCTGCACCGGCGTCACCGTCGACGAGCTTTTCACGATCGAGCGCTACCCGACGTTCGGAACCATGACCTCAACCATCTCCGGCGCGCTTCCGGCCGGCGCGCCGCTGGCGGAGATCGTGCGAGCAACGTTTCCGTGCGGCAGTGTCACCGGGGCGCCGAAACGCGCGGCGATGGCGCACATCGCGCGCTTCGAACCGGACACGCGCGAGATCTATACGGGCAGCATAGGCTATCTGGCTCCTCAGCGCACGGGCTGGTGGAACGTCGCGATTCGCACGATGCAGATCGATCGCGCGAGCGGATCGGGCCGTTTGGATGCGGGCGGCGGAATTGTTTCCGATTCTGAAGCGGCGGACGAATGGAGCGAAGTCTTATTGAAAACCGCGTTCGTGCGTCCCGCGATCGAACCGTTCGCATGTTTGGAGACGCTGCGATGCGGTCCGGATCCGAGTCCAGCGGACGCGCACCTCAGCCGGTTGCGCGCGACCGCCGAGCGCTTCGCCATTCCGTTCGATGACACGGTCTTGCGCGAGCAGATTGACGCGTTGAATGCGCACCCGGCCTTGACCCTAGTGCGGATCAGGCTTGCACCGGACGGAAATGCCACTCTCGCGTCGGAACCGTTCGAAAGCGCCGGCGAATCCGCGCGCATTTGCATCGCTGAAGCGCGCGTGCGATCCAACGATGCAATGCTGGGTTTCAAGACATCGTGGCGTCCCGCCCATGACGCCGCGGCGGAAACTGCTCAACGGCTTGGATGCTTCGACGCACTGTTGCGCAACGAACGCGATGAGTTGACCGAAGGCTCGCGTACGAATCTCTTTGTTTGCATCGGGGGCGTACTCTACACGCCGCCGCTGCACTCCGGCGTGCTGCCCGGAATACTGCGCGGCGAACTGGTATCGAGCGGCCGTGCCGTCGAACGTGTGCTTCATGAACGCGATCTGCGCGACGCGGACGAGATCTTTGTCGGCAACTCCGCCCGCGGACTTTTGGAAGCCCATCTCGTGAGCGAGCCAAACCGTGTCTGAGGAGCTGTATCCGTACGTCCTTCAACCGAAACTCTCGCCTGCGATTTGGGGCGGCACCGACTTGGTCAAAGAGTTTGGGAAAGCCGGCGACGCACAAGTAAAGATCGGCGAGAGTTGGGAGTGCTGGGACGAAAACAAAGTTACGAACGGACCGCTGGCAGGACAGACGGTCGCGCAGTTGCGCGAAACGCTTGGTTCGAAACTGCTGGCTAACATCGATCCGCAGCGCATCTTTCCGATTCTCACCAAGATCATCGATGCATGCGACTCGCTCTCGGTGCAAGTTCATCCTGACGACGCCTACGCGCAGCGCGTTGAGCATCAGCCGAACGGGAAGACAGAGTGCTGGTATGTACTGCGCGCGGCGCCCGACGCGCAATTAGTTATGGGTTGGACGCGCGACACGTCGCGCGAAGAGTACGAACGGCGCGTCGCCGACGGCACGCTCGGCGAAATCTTGCGCCACGTGCCAATCAAAGCGGGCGATGCATTCTACATTCCGGCGGGGCTTCTGCATGCCATCGGCCCGGGCATCGTGATCTTCGAAACGCAGCAGGCCAGCGATCTCACGTATCGCATTTTCGATTGGAATCGACTCGGGCCGGACGGCAAGCCGCGCCCGCTGCACGTGCAGAAAGCCGCCGACGTGCTCGATTATAAGGAAGGCACCGCGAGCGCGCTCTCGGAGTTGGCCTATGCCTACGAAGGGTTCCAGCGCACGGCGTTAATCGCCGATGCGCACTTCGTGGTGGAGCGCGTCACCGCGACGGAGACGCCCGCCGCCATGGGGACGCATGACCGTCCGCTGATCGTCATGGCGCTCGAAGATCCGCTCGAACTCGCCTGCGAGGAAGGCGGCGCGCATCTCAACCCCTACCAAACTGCCCTCATTCCGGCAGCCGCACAGAGTGTCCGCATCTCCGGAGCCGACGCGGCATCGCCGTTCATGCTCGTTACGCCGCCCGCATCGCCCGAGGCAATAGTCAAACGTTTGCACGACGCCGGCGTTGCTCAGCCGGTGATCACGCAGTTCTTGTCACAATTTCGCTAAGAAAGCGCCGGCATATTCGCTTGAATGCGGCGGCGCAGCTCGTTGCCGGCCGTGAACGCGTCCTGCGGAACGAGCCTGCGCCGGTCGGGCTTGAGGCGGGCAATATCCCAGCGCTGCTCCGGACGCGTGCCGAAATACCCATCCCGAACAGCGGCTTCCGCGTGCGTCATAATATGCTCGGGATCAACCGGAACGTGATAATGAGCGGCAAGCTTCGCTCCGACCAGGCAAAGCGCATCGATCAGCTCTTCCGTTAACGGATACGGGCCGAAGTCGTCGGGTTTTGAGTCCTGCATCCCCATGACGGCGATCCCGAGCGCAAATGAGTTGCGCTTGCGCGTATGCTGGGCGTACGGCTCCTCAGGCGCGTCATAGACCGAGCGCATGTTCTCGCGGACGTCGTGCGTATTCACGACGATAATCTCGTTCGCATCGTTCAACGCGACACAAAAATGGTACGCGGGAAAAACCGAATGGTAGTCGTGCGCCGACCAGTGAATGTAGACGTTGTCGACGCGGCCGTGCGGCAAGTCGGCTTGCCACTCGCCGATGCGCCAGTTCGGGTAGTCCATAGCGTTAGCGGGATTGTTCGATCGAACCGGGCAAATCCGCTTTGCGATGATCCGCAATTCTTCTGCGCCCGCGCAGTGGCGCGGCGGCCTCGCTCCGGGACACGAGCGGCGCGACGGCGAGCTGATCGTGGGAGGCGTCAGCGCCGGCGAACTCGCCGCGGCCTACGGCACGCCGCTGCTCGCTATCGACTATGACGTCTTCGATGCGGCTATCGCGCGCTTTCTCGAAGCGTGCGCGCCGCACGGAATCGAGGTCGCGTACGCCGGAAAGGCGCTGCTGCTCGTCGCGCTAGCACGGCACCTGAAACACACGCCGCTGCATTTGGATGTTTGCTCGCTCGGCGAACTCGCGGCGGCCGAACGCGCCGGATTTCCGCCCGAGCGCATGAGCTTTCACGGTTGCGGAAAAACCACTGAGGAGTTGGATGCGGCCGCGGAGGGACGCGTTGCGCGCGTGATCGTCGACAACGGCGAGGAACTGCGCCGGCTGACGGCCCTCGGGAATTCGGCGCCGATCGCGGTTCTATTACGGATCAATCCGGGCATCGAAGCGCACACGCATGAGTTCGTTCGCACCGCCGGTGGTAAGACAAAGTTTGGCTTCGACCCGGACGGCCTCGCGGTTGCGATTCCGCTGCTAAGCGAATCGCCGGGCCTGCGTTATGAGGGATTGCACGCGCACATCGGATCGCAAATCTACGATCGGCATGCCTTCGTCGAAAACACGCAAGCCTTGATGGAACGCGCGGCCGTCGCCGCGGCAGCGGGTCTACAGAGCGAGCGGATCGTCGTCGGCGGCGGCTTTGGCGTGCAGATGCATCCCGATGATCGGAACGAGTTGAATTTGGAAGAGACGCTCGCTGCCGTTGCACAAGCCGTCAGCAAGGGCGCGAAGCGCTGGAATCTGCCGGAGCCGCGCATCGGAATCGAACCCGGGCGCTCGCTGATTGCCGAAGCGGGGACAACGCTTTATCGCGTCATGGCTGCAAAGCGCGAATTCGGCAAAGCGTTCGCCATCGTGGACGGCGGCGTCTATGAAAACCCGCGGCCCGCGTTATACGGCGCCTATCACCACGCGTACGCGGCTTCACGCGAAGGAACAAAAGACATCGACACCATTCTATGCGGACGCTCGTGCGAAAATGACGAACTCGGAGTTGCAAAACTGCCCGAAGACTTGAGCGAAGGGGAACTCGTCGCGATGTGCACGACCGGGGCCTATACGTATAGCATGGCCGGAAATTACAATCGCTTCCCGCGCCCCGCCGTTGTGGCGGTGCGCGCAGGCACGCATACGCTCATCGCCCGGCGCGAAACGGTTGAGGACGTCTTGCGAAATGATTGCGATGAGTAAGTGGGTGAGGCCTCGGCAGGCTCGGCCGTGGTTCGACAAGCTCACCATGACAGTTATGTCCGCCAGCCTCGTTTTTGCGCCACTGCCTGCAACGGCAGCCGATATGTCGTCCGTGACGACGCTTCCAAAGCCGGCGCCGGGCGGCATCGCTTGGAAACCGGCGCAGATCGCCGCGCTGAACCGCACCATTGAGAAGTTGCTGTCCGCACCGACGCTGCGCGGCGCACAAATAGGCCTTATTGTCGCCGACACCGTTCGCGGCTCCATGGTTTACTCGCAAAACCCCGATCAAGAGTTTATGCCGGCCTCCAATTTCAAACTGCTCGTGGGTTCGGCAGCGTTGAACGCGCTTGGGCCGAGTTTCAGCTACACAACAACGGTAACGGCGGATGCCGCGCCGCAAAACGGCACCATTACAGGCAACCTGTACCTGCGCGGCGGCGGCGACGCACTGCTGAGCGCTAAAGACCTTGACGATGCCGCAGCGGCTGTGGCGGCGCAAGGCGTCAAAGCGATAACGGGCGTCGTCGTCCCCGACCCTTCTCACTTTGACAGTCAGCGTTACGGCTTCGGCTGGTCCTGGGACGACCTTCCCTATTATTACGCGCCGGTGGTGAGTGCGCTGGAACTTGAAGACGGCATCGTGCACATCTACATGTCTCCGGGCGCCGCGCCCGGGGCGCCCGCGAATCTTCGGATTGTGCCGCAAACTGGTGCTTTTGCGATCCAGGACAACTTGATTACCGGTGCTGCCGGATCCAAAGACACATCGGAGATCGTCCGGCCGTGGTATGCACCAACAAGGATTGAAATTACCGGCAGCTATCCCCTCGACGCTAAGGAATCGGGTGACATCCATCCAAGCGTTCCAGATCCTACGAAGTACGCTGCCGACGTTTTCGCCGGTGCTTTACGGTCTCATGGCATATCCGTGAACGGAACGATGATTGTTGACGGTGATGGCAGGGTTGTAGCCGGCACGACGCTGTTGTGGACACACCAATCCGAGCCGCTGCCGCAACTGCTTGCGGATTTTTGGTATCCGAGCGACAACTTGATGGGCGAAATGCTCTTGAAAGAACTTGGCGTTCACTTTAAAGGCGAACCCGGCTCCGACGAAAACGGCGCGATGTTCGAACGGCAGTGGCTGACGTCGCTCGGCGTGGACCCGGCCACCGTCAGCATTTCAGATGGCTCGGGCCTCTCGCAATACGATCGGATCACACCGCGCGACTTTTTGAAGATTCTCCAAAGCGACTGGAACGGCCCCAATCGAGACGTCGTGCTGAACGCATTGCCCGTCGCCGGCGTACGTGGTTCACTGCGGAGTTCGTACAAAGGGACGGCCGCGGAAAAAGTGGTCTTTGCAAAGACCGGCAGTATCAACCACGTGCGCACGATCTCCGGGTTCATTCAAACCAAGACGCACGGACCGGTCACGTTTTCGTTCTTGATCAACCAGTGGATGGGCGAAGGGCAGCCGAACGGGGCCGCCGACCTTGCAAAAGTGCGCGGCGCGATTCTCGCCGCGATCGCGTCGCAGTAACGCATGCTCGGCGCACACTTCGAAAGCGAGATCCGCGAGCAGCCCGACGTCTGGCGCGCGATCGCAAAATCCGGCAAAGCGCAAACCCTGGCACATGCGATTCGCGACCGGGACGTGGTACTGCTCGGGAGCGGCAGCTCGCTGTACATGGCGCAGCTGGGCGCGCTCGCGCTGCGACGGCGCGGCATCCGCGCGCACGCGCTGGCCGCCACCGAAGCGCCGCTGGATAACGTCGCCTATCGCAACGCCGCTGTGATCGCATGCTCGCAGAGCGGCAGATCGGCCGATCTGCTCGCCGCGCTGGATGTGCTCCAACCCAAAGATTTGATCGCGCTGACGAATACGGCCGACTCGGAGCTTGCAAGGCGCGCAAATCTGACCATCGACCTCGGTGCAGGTCCCGAGATCGCCGTTCCGGCCAGCAAGAGCGTCACCGCGACGGCCGCGATTCTGCTGTGGGCAGCGGGTTTGATCGCTGAAACGCATTCGCGCAACGCCGACAGCCTGACCGAGACCGCCGAGGACGTTCGCAGCTGGCTCGACGGCACCGGAGTCGAGGAAGTTCACGAGGCCGCACAGCGTATCGCCCGGCGCCGCAGCGTCGTCATCGTGGCGGCCGGCTACGGGATCCCCATCGCCAACGAGTTCGCGCTGAAATTAAAGGAAGCCAGCTACATCCACGCCGAGGGTTTTTCGGCCGGCGAGTTCCGCCACGGGAGTGCGGCAATGCTCGACGCGACCTGCGCGCTCATCGGCATCGTGGACGACGTCGCCCGGAATATCGTCAACGGTCCGATGATGGAGGCGGCCCAAGCCGAAAGCCTGCGCTACGTTATCGGCGGACACATCGGCGACATTCCGCTGCTCGGTCCGGTCGTCGGAGAGGCCTTCAATACGCTCGCGTGGCTTGTCGCGGCGCAGATGATCGCGCTGCACGTCGGCCGCGCGCGCTACGTGGAGAGCGACGCTCCGCGCGGCCTCGCTAAGACTCTCGTATGACTAGATGCCGCACGAGTTGCCCGCATCTACGATTTCGTTGGAAAAAGCCATCTCTTGCAGTTTTAGCTCCCTGACCACGTCCGACACGTTGCCGGTGCGGGCCAGGTCGTGCACTGTCTGCTGCGAAGGCGCGTCCGCATCACTCGCGTCACGCGAGTGGGCTAGCGCTGACGATAGCCCGAGTATCGTGTCGCGCAGGAGCGCTTTGAAGGACGCGGCGTCGTTTGCATACTTGGCCTGGCCGGCATTATCGGAGTAGATCGAAGCAAATTCGGTGTAACGGCCGGCGAGAGCACGCTGCAAATCCATCAGATTTTGCAGCCGATCGCGCATTGCATCGACATTTGGGAAGGCGCCTTTCGGATATTGTGCCCAAGAGTCGCGCATGACCTTATCCTCAAGCGTGAGGTTTTGGTCGATATCATAGGCGATCTGGCCAACCTTCATCGCGGTCAGCGTCCCGGTAGGCGTATAGATGGCGGCGTCGTCAAGCTCGGAGCTAAGCGTCTCCATATCCTGTACTCCGGCTGATGTAACTCCTCGAACGCTTTCAAAGTATTTCAGCACCGAATGGTTGATAGCTGCAAAGGCTTCGTCATTGCGGCGAGTCACAAAGCCGATTGGTATGGCCATCGTGCGAACCGACGAACAAAACGTGTTCGATCTGACATGGATGATCACTTTGAGCGGTTCGCTTGGCTTCGGTGAAGGCGTGGCCGCCACGACCGCCGCGAGAACAATTGCCATCATACGTTCTCACGTATTCGGCGGAATCGCGCGTGTTCGCTCCTTGCACTGCTCGCCGAACAAGCCCGCCCTGGGTTCGAGAGCCGTCCATAGCCGAGGACGCCCTTGCGGATCGAGGCAGGAGCGCTCTTGGTTTTAATCATAATTGAACGTCCAGCGGACGAGCGTGACTTCACGCCGGTCGCTTTAATATTATCTTGGGGTCCACGGCCGGGATGCATCAGGGCGCACCGCTCGCGGCTCCGGTGGAGAAAAACACGCAATGATACAGATCAAAGGTCATCTGCGCCACTTGGCAGTCGGGCTGGCGACACTCGTGGCTGTGTCGTTCATATCGCCGAGCCTGGCGCTGGCGCAATCGGTAACGACAGGCACCATCAGCGGTACTGTCACAAACGCAACCACGGGCGCTCCTATCGCAAACGCTTCGGTGACGGCTTCATCGCCTAGCGGAAGGCAGACGACAAAGAGCGACGCCAACGGTTTCTACGTTTTACAAAATCTTCTGCCGGATACATATACCGTGTCGATTCAGGCAGGCGGATTTGAATCGCAAAGCATGCCGGGCGTTACGGTCGTTCAATCGCTTACCGTAACGGAAAATATTCGTATGGCGGCTTCGTTAAGAACAATCGCCAGCGTAACGTCCCGAGCCGCCGGTTCGCTTGTAAAACCCGACACGACTTCCGATACCTATACGGTTACCGGCGACCAGCTAAGCGCGATCTCGCTCGGTAACGATACGCATAAGACCTTGTATCAATATATCGCTACTATCCCAGGTATCACGGGAAGCGGCTTTCCGGCGCAGCCCCGCGTACACGGCGGTTCGGCGGCGGATATTTCTTACCAGTTCGACGGTATCCCGATTAACGATCAAATGTCCGGGCTCTTCACCACGAACCTGTCGAACGTCGGCATCGGCAGCATCCTGGTTTCCACCGGAGGTCTGCCGGCTTCGCAGGCGGCTTCCGGGATAGGCTTCATCAACACGGTTGTGAAGTCGGGAACCTATCCGCCTTTCGGCACCTTCACATACGGCTCCACGCCCCAGTACCGGAACATGTACTACACCGCCGAGTTTGGCGGCGCAACGCCTAACCACAAGCTGTCATGGTTTCTCTCGGCCGACATGACGAACGCCTTGAACCAATACACATCCGGGCAAACCTATCCGCTCGTCCTAATCGAGCAGCAAAATGGTCCGGGTGTGGTCAAGACTGCCGACTTTATCGGCAACTTCCATTGGCGGCCCAATGACAGAAACGACATCCAGTTTCTCATTCAAAATGGATTGGGAGACTTTGACTGGGGCTACTTGATGCAACGAGCGCCGGGCGAACCGCAGCCGTTGACCGTCAATATGTGCCCTGGTGCCGTAGCCGTCGGCGACGGAAGCGGATCTCCGACGTACACCGGTGGCCAAGGTGGAACAGCGCCCAATGGTCAGTCCTGCCCGGAAGGCCTCTACTTCGGTTCGGCCGCCAGCCAGAACGCGGGCGGCAATTATTGGCACCACTACAGCGGCATCGGCAAATTACAATGGAACCATATCATCAACGATCATTCCTCACTCCAGTTCCGTTTAGCGGAAAACTATAATCAGTACGTCTTCGATCAACCCATCGCCGACGCCAACTTGCCGCAGTTCCAAAACAATGCAAACGTTGATGTGAACGGCGGTTGCCCCAAATATCCCTACGCGGCGGGAACCCCTGTGCTCTATCCCGGCGCTCCGGGCACGACGCCGACCATCCCCGGCACCTACACACCCAATCCGAAGATCGCATGTATGCAGCTCGCGAATTGGGTGAGCACCGGCTACTGGGAGGACCGCTCATCCAACCTGTATTCCGGCTCGATTGTCTACGACAACTCGCTCAACGCTAACTCAGCCATCGAGCTGGGCGTCGGCGACGACTACAGCAACAACCGCTACACCAATTACTTTGATGGATGGTTCAACCCGGTCGGCACGTGGAACTCAATCTGGCCGGCGCTGCTGTACGACTCCTCGTACCCGACGCATACGCCCTACGCGTACGCACAAGGTGACTTTCAGGTCGGAAAATGGAAGCTAAGCCCGGGCCTCCGCTGGACCTCGCGTCATTACAGCTACCCGATTGGAAGCGGCGGCACGTCCACGGCACTCAACCCGACGTTTGCGTTTAATTACCAAATGGGGCGCAACGACGTCATTATCGGTTCCATTACGACGTCCACCTCGCTGGTGGCGTCGGCGTATGTCTATCGCTACGTGCCGCAAAGCATGCTCAACGGTCCCGTCAATGTTCCGGGAACGGCGGCTTTTGCGGCCAACTACTATTGCAACCAGTACAACACGTCGCAGTGCGGAGCTTCGCCGCAGGCTACGTTGACGCATAGCTACAATCTGATGTGGGAACATCAGATCGATCCAAATACGTCGATTAAGTTCGGCCCGTACTACAACGTGGCGAGCAACATCTTGGTAGACTTCCGTCCATACCAGCTCGATACAACTGTCAACCCACCCCTATGGCGGCCGATCTTGACTCAGCCGAGCAGCGTTTCCAACACCGGTATTCGTAAGGGCTTTGGATTCGAGCTGGGGCTGAACCACATTGATAAGCGTGACGTCGGCACTTCGTACTGGATCGCTGCTACGTACGTGAACTTCTGGACAAACACAGTCTCGTCGCTCACGACGCCGTACGGCAGCATTCAACTGCCGCCGTCAACTACGGGCGTCTTGTTCCGTTCGTCGCTGAACCCGCCGTGGAGCGGCTCAGTTACCGCGGACCTGCACGAGCACGGATTGCACCTCATTCCGCAAGTGTATCTGCAGAGTGCGGTGACATTCTACACCGGGACAATTCCTTCGGGAAGTACCACCGGCTCGAACAACGGCCAAATTACGGCCGTACCGAATCGGACGCCCGGTTGGGGCATAGTGAATGCTACTCTTCTTAAGGAAATCGGACCGAACCGGTCTTGGGACATCGGTATTCAGGCGAGCAATCTCCTGAACAATAACCGGTCGATTACGCCGACGTGCACTCCCACCGCCCTCCCGGCCGCGGGCCTCGGCCTCGGTTGCGGAGCTCTTCGTCCGGTCGGCGCGACTTCAGTGGCGCCGGGCGCAGTCGCGGGCCAGAGCTCGTACCTCACGATCAATCAATCGTCTCCTCTGATTCTGTTCTTCCTCTCGAGGAAGTTCTGACCGCAGAGCAGGCAAGGTAACCCAAAGGCGGTACACTTATGTGTACCGCCTTTATCTTTTCACGCCGCCAATATCGTAGAAAGTCCGCCATACATGCATCTCGCGCTCCCGATCTTCATTGGATTGCTACAGGCGCAAACAGCTCCGGCCGCCGCGCCTTCACCCATGCCGACCGGGCCGATCTATTTCGGCAACCCGGCGGCGAAATTAACCGTCGTTCCGCGGCCGCTCGGATTCGATGCCGACGGGAACGCGCAGTGGCTGCTCGTCGCGCGCTTCCTCGATGCGCAAGGAAAAGTAACGCGCATCATGGGAGGCAGCGACCTCGACTGGCTTTCGCATGACGGCTACGTGCAGTGGCAGACGCGCTTACGTTTCGGACAGCCCGCCGCAGTCTTGAAGACGCACCACGACGGTCCACTGACGATTGTTGTTCGCACCAATACGCCGAAGCTGGGAAGCGTAACCCTTTCGACAGATACGCGCACGTGGCGCGGACCGCGAGTCGTAGCGCAAGCGCTCGGACCGCATCTCATTCAAATCGGCTGGTTTCCGCAAGAGAACACGCTTGCGCGCGTCGTTCGCGTCGACCGTTTTGGACGGCGGGCGACTTTGGCGGTCATCGCCGGCCCGAGTTCCACCTATCGCGACGCCTCGGTCGCTGCCGGCGAACGATACCGCTACATCCTTTACCGCGCCGATCATGCGCCGGTAAAGCTTCGGGCGGTCTCGCCGCCCGATCCGCCGGCTACGTCCGTGAAGGCAGCTTCGGGCAAAGCGATGTGGCTCTACTTCACGGCAAATCCGATCGACCCGCTGTACTACAAGCACCTCGATCCACAAGCAATCGTCGACCAAGCGGTACGCGCGGGCTTGCATTACGTCGAGTTGCGCACCGCGTACGGCGCGTATTGGGAGATCACTCCTGAAGCCAAACCGACGATCGATGCAATCGTCGACGGCTTGGCCGCGCACGGCATCGGCACGATCGGCTGGACCGTTCCGCGCGACACCACCTTTGAGGATCTCCAAGCCGGCGTTCGCAACGCCTACTACCGCACCGCGAAAGGTACGCGCTTTACCGGACTGGCGATCGATCTCGAGCGCGGCGACGAATTCATGGGCGGCGATCCGCAAAAACTCGACGCGCTATGGCGTTACATGCAGTACCTGCGCGAAGCGATGGGCCCGAAGTACTTGCTGGTCGCGACCGTCGAGGATCCGTACTTCGAACATCTCGACAATCGCAAATATCCGTTTCGTCAAATCGCGAACTACAGTGACGTGCTGCAGCCGATGGCGTACTGGCGCATGATGCGGCGCACACCCACCACGGCGGCGCAAGTAAAAGAATTGCTGCAAGCCTCCTACGACAAGTTGCTGCACGAGAGCGGGCGCACGCTGCCCGTGAGCATCGGTGGACAGACCTCGCCCGAGGGGCGCAATGGACCTCCGCCCGCCGACGAAATCGCGGCTTCGCTCGATGCCGCCAAGGCAGCCGGCGCAATCGGCGAGTGTTTCTTCGATTGGAACGGCACGCAGCCGTATCAGTGGGATGCCCTGGCCGCGTACCGCTGGTGAATCCGATGGCTGCCGGGAAACGTTTATAAGGATGATGAGCACAGCAATCGCGACCTTTGCGGCGGGCTGCTTCTGGGGCGTCGAAGCGGCGTTCCGCCAGATTCCGGGCGTCCTCGAGGCGACGAGCGGCTACACCGGCGGCAAAGCGGCCAATCCGAGCTACCAGGACGTCTGCACGGGCCGCACCGGCCACGCCGAAGCGGTTCAAGTGACCTACGATCCGGCGCAAGTTTCATACGAGCGTTTGCTCGATGCGTTCTGGCAGATTCACGACCCGACCACGCCCAACCGTCAGGGCCCCGACGTCGGCACCCAGTATCGCTCGGCAATCTTCACGCACGATGCTGAGCAACAGCGGCTGGCCGAAGAGTCGCGCACAAAAGAACAAGCTCATCAGAGCAAGCCGATCGTTACGGAGATCGTCTCCGCGACGGAGTTTTATCCGGCCGAAGAGTACCATCAGCGCTACTTTGAAAAGAACGGCGGTGCCGCATGTCACATCGCATTTTGACCCGCGGCGCGTTCGCTGCGAGCCTCGCGTCGGCAATCGGCGCGTTCGCGCTGATGCGCGGCGCACGAGCAAGTGATGGCTACGCAGTTACGCACAGCGATGCGGAGTGGCGGCAAATTCTCGGGCCGGCGCGGTATGAGATTTTGCGACAGGGCGGCACCGAGCCGCCCGGCAGCAGCGCGCTGAACAACGAACATCGTTCCGGCATCTATCACTGCGCGGGCTGCGATCTCTCGCTCTTCTCTTCGAAGACGAAGTATGACGCGGGCGAGGGTTGGCCGAGCTTTTATACCGTTTTGCCGAACGCAACGCGCACTAAAGCCGACTACGAGCTTCTTGAACCGCGCACCGAAGTGCACTGCAAGCGTTGCGGCGGGCATCTCGGGCATATCTTCAACGACGGCCCGCAGCCGACAGGCTTGCGCTATTGCATCGACGGTTTGGCGTTAAAGTTCGCGCCGGGGCGCGCGGCCTAAGTTTACAACGCGCCTTTGTTGGCGCGCGCCATCACGTCGTTAAGCGTGAGGATTTCGATCTTCTCCGACTCGCGAATGTACGAGCGAAACTCTTCGGAGAGATAGAAGTCAACTAAACCGGCGGTAAAACCGCTCCCGCCGACGACGATGTACGCTTTATCGTAGGCCGGATTCTCACGCAGCGCGTGCAGCAGCTTGATGACTTCATAGGGAACTTTTTCTTCGGCGCTGCCGGCGGTCTGCTGCCACTTGAGCGAGACCAGAAACTTCGACCCGTTGGGCCGCATGCCGACGAGATCCGCGCGGTGTTTTCCGCCGCCCGGCTTCGTTCCGACAACCACTTGTTTTTCGACCGCGTAACTGTTGTTGAGCAGCACGGCTTCCACGCCCGCCTCGAGCGTCGAGCCCGTTTTCGTGCCGATGCTGCCCGGGAAAAGCATTAGAGGTTCCGCATCGCCAGCATCTCGCGCGCATCGTCACGATTGCCGTCGCAACTGATCCGCCGCGGCGCATACAGAATGCGCACGGTGAATCCGAGTTTTTTGTAGAGGTCCACGATGCGTTTGGTTGCGGCCTGGTTCGACGCGACAACAGGACCGGGGTGCGCCGCCAAACGTTTTGCCAGCCGCTGCTGGTCGCGCCAGTGAAAGCCGCCGGCCGAATACGAGGTGAACTCGACGTCATAGGGCGGATCGGCGTAGATGAAGTCATCGGGACGAATATCGATCGCTTCGAAGTCACCTTCGGTGAATTCGTACCGTGAGAGCGTCGGACGGTACTCCGAGAAATCCTTACGATACGCGATTTGTTTGTAACGCCCGAACGGTACGTTAAAAAATCCGCGCGCGTTGAACCGGCAGAGCCCATTGTAACCGGTGCGATTCAAGTAATAAAACAGCGCGGCGGCTTCCGCCGTCTCGCCTTCGCCATTGCGAATCAATTCGTTGAAGCGCGAGCGATTGTGGGCGTAGACCGCGCGGTCGTTTTTCAGGCTGACGCCGGTTTCGCGCAGATCTAAACCGCGCTGCAGCCAGCGATAGAACGAGATCAGGTGCGGGTTCACGTCATTCAGGAGCGCCCGGCGGGGGAGCAGTCCCAGCGTGACCGCCATGCCGCCTGCAAACGGCTCCACGAGGCGGCGGCTCCGGTGGGGGTCCCAAAGTTCGAGGAGATGCGGCACGAGCCAGCGCTTCCCGCCGGCCCACTTTAAGGGCGGCGAAAGCGCCTCGGAGATCACTTCCTCGACGGCGACGGCCATGCGCCCATCATTGCGCGGCCGGGTGCCACCTGCCTGTCACTGTGCGGCGGGCGTTCGGGCGCTTTTTCGGCTAGTGATCGCGAAAATTGCTGACTTCGTCCATCGTCGGGTCGAGCCGCAGGTCTTCCACCGCATACCCGCGCTCTTCGTGTCCCGTCGGCGTGGAAATCCGCACGATAATCTGGTGCGGATGCACCTCTTTCACCGTGCCCTCTTCCTTGGTCGCGTCCACGAACACCCTATCGCCTGCTTTTAACATCTTGCTGGTCCTCCACGATATATATAGCGCATGATTCAGCGTTGCCCTAGCGCAGCATGGAAACTCGTACGCCCGCAGGGTCGTTGGTCGCAAGGGAGAACGAGATTCGGCCGCGCCGACGTAGCTCAGTTGGTAGAGCAGCCGCTTCGTAAGCGGCAGGTCCGGGGTTCAAGTCCCCGCGTCGGCTCCATGTGAAAACGCAACGCGATACGTGTTGCGTTTTTATTGTGCCATACAGGTGGCACTTCCAAGAACGATAATTAGATCCATGAGAATATCTACGAGGAAGATTATTACTTGTAGGCGGAACGGCTGTGATAATCTTGTCGGCAGAAATGCGTTCATCTACTGCTCTAACAAATGTTGCGCTGCCTTTCACCACGAAGAGTATGTCCGCCGCTGGCTTTCGGGTGAGATCGACGGCACGACAACGAGCTTTGACAAACCTTCCGGTCACATAAGAACGTACATGATCGCAACGTATGGAGAAAAGTGCTGCGTGTGCGGATGGAACGAACGTAATCCGCATACCGGGCGCATCCCGATTCACATCGACCATATCGACGGAAATGCACGGAATAACCGGCCTGAAAACCTTCGTTTCCTCTGTCCCAACCACCACGCCCTTACGGAAACGTATGGCAATGCCAATGTGGGCAACGGGCGTAAGGGTCGGCGAGCGCGCTATGTCAAGGGGTTACATTTTTCGCCGCTCATTCTTCCGAAACGGCTACTACGAACTACGGTCGATAGCGAAAGCGCTGAATGTATGACGCGGTTGTAGTCGTGCTGCCCGGAGGGCGCACACCCCACACGGCCCAAATATCGCCGGTCTTCGGATCGATAGCCACGGTATGCAATCCCGGCGAAACGTCGAGCGTACCGATAATCGTCGGCGGTCCATTCTGGTTGATTTTTAAAAGTGTTATTCCGCTACCCGCGCATGCCATGAGCTGCCGCGAAGCGTCGAGATCGCATTGGTCGACGCGGGACGGATAGTCCATCGTCCACAAAAGCTTCCCGGCGCTGGAATATCCCGACATCTTCTTGTTCGCGCCGGCCACGAGCAACAAATCGAACGGCGCATCATACTGCAGCGGATGATTGTTCGTAATCTCCGGCGTCGCGATCGTGCGCGAAACCGTCATCGTCTTCGGGTCGACGACGACTATTTCGCTATCGGTGGCAATATTCTGATAGACCTCGTGCGTCGAAGGATTGACCTGCAAGTATTCCGGCTTGTGGCCGGGCAGCGCGATGGTGCCGATTTGCTTGAACGTCTTGGCGTCGATGACGAAAATCTGCGTGCCGTTGTCTTCGTCCCCGTAAATTCTCGCATTCTGCGGATCGTATGCGATCGCGTCAATGGCACCCGACACGGCGACTCGCTGGACTTCTTTGAGCGTCACCGGATCGACCTCGGAGATGGCCTTCGCGTCGCCGTCACCGACGTACACGTGTCCCGTCGCAACGTTTGGCGCCGAGCCGGCCGCCCCGCCGACCTGCACGGTGCCCACAATCGTACCTTTATCGGCGTCCACGATGAGAAGCACCGCGCCGTGCGCCGCATAGACGCGGCGTGCGGTCGCATCGACGGTCACATAGTCGAAACCGCCCGGCGGCGTGACGCTGATTGGTGGAGCTGCGGCAACGATCGGCATTCTCTACTCCTCGTGTGAAAGGGCCGGGCCCCTGCTTTTCGAAGACGCATGTGCGCGCCCTTCATTTTTCATCGCCATGGTATTTTTTAGATGGCTCTCGATACTCTTGACCGCACTGGCGCTTCTCGCGCCGGCGATACAAGCGCGCCCGGCCTTCGGCGCCGAGACGACCTCCGATTTTAGCGACGAGCTGCACCTCGAGCACTACAGCGTGCGCTTGGACGGCGTCGTCGTTGACCCCGACGCCACCCTTTATCGCGCCGACGATCACACGATTTACGTTTCATCGGTCCAGCTCGACGCCTGGAAGCTCAAGCGCCCATTAAAACCCGCGTTCGATCGCGACGGCCAATCCTACTACGGCCTGCAAACCGACTTGACGCTGGCAACGTCGTTCGACCGCGACACGCACGAACTTGACATCGTCGCCCGCAGATCTGCCTTCATCGGGCAGCCGAGCACGGAATTGCCGCCGATCTCGCCGGGCACCGGCCTCTTCATGAACTATTTTCTCTCGCGTGAAAACGGCAGTTACGATTTCTTTTCCGCGGCCGGCAACGGCGTCTTCGAACAACGCTACCTGAGCACGACGGGTGATGATGGCCTGGAATTCCATCGCTCGCGCACGCGCTGGTTTCGTCTCAATCCTGCCAACCACACGGTCCTGCAACTCGGCGACGGCACGATCGACGGCGGTTGGATCGGACAGAGCGCACCGTTCGGCGGCGTGCACTTTGCTTCGGACTATACGAGCGATCCGACGTACGTGCAGAATGGTCCGCCGACCGTTTCCGGCGTTGCCGCTTCGCCATCGCAGCTCGAAGTGTTCGTTGACAACGTCTTAGAGCTGCGGCGCGACGTGCCGCAAGGACCGTTTACGGTTCGCGATCTGCCGTCGTCGGCCGCTCACTCCGACATCGTCATGGTGCTCACGGATGAAAACGGAAAGAAAACGTTCCAAGTCGCGCGACCCTCGTACAATCCGGATTTCCTCGGCAGGGGCATGACGACGTTCAGCGCGGACGCCGGGCTCGCGCACTCCAACGTCGATCTCAAGGGCAGTTATTACCGCGGCGGCGTATTTTCCGGAACCGTTCGATACGGCATAACCAGCCGCATAACCGGTGAATTTCACGCCGAGGACATCGTCGGCGAGAATTTTGCCGACATCGGAGCAGATTTCTCGTTAACCGGCGACGACACGTTCGAATTCCGCATCGGGGACGGCAACAAACGCCGGGCCAGTCAAGTCGAGTATAATATGCGCCGGCGGGGATTCCGGTTTCGCGAGCAGCTTACGCTCAACTCGCTGCAGACCGAGCCGTTCTTCGGCGAAGACTTCGGCGACACGATCGCTCAAATCAGCGAATCCAGCGAGCTTGGCATTGACGTTAACCGCAACGTCTCGCTCAGCTTACGCCTCGATCGCAGCCGCGAGAATACCGGGTTCATGTCGTCCATGCTGTCGGCTAAAACGCGTTATCGCAACCGGGCTTTGACGCTGGAAGTCACCCCGCTCTATGACTTCGTGCGACGCCGGATGAGCGCAAATCTGACCCTGACATTTCGCGTGAGCCCCGACGAACGGCTGGTCGAGCGGACGGCCGTCACGGCGCAAGGGCAAAAGAGCGCGTCCATCGAGTACCGCAAGGATTCCGTCGACCCTTCGGATCCGATCTCGCTGGCCGCCAAAATCACGGCGAGCCGGTCGCAAGATCGCCGTTTTTACATCAACTACGAGATGCCGTGGTCGGCCGCCAGTTTTAACTTCCAGCAATTGAACGGCAGGAGCATCTACGAGCCGGAGATCTCCGGCGCGCTTGCATTTGCCGGAGGCCGGCTCTATACGCTGCGCACGGTCGGCGATAGCGAGTCTTTCGGCGTGTTGCATATTCCCGGTCTACGAAATGTACGAGTGTCGGTCAATTCCTCAGACGTCGGCCGGACGAACTCACACGGCGATCTCGTGCTGCGCGACTTGGCGCCATTTCGCGACAACGCCATCGGAGTCTCGACCGAAGACATACCGCTCGACGTGAACATCGTCGACCCAAAGCACGTCGTTCCGGCGCGCAGCTCGCCACTCTCGCTGACAATCCCAATCGCTTCGCGCGGCGGGTTCACGCTCACTGCCCTCGACGAGCGCGGTTCCCCGCTCGACCCGGGCGGCAGTCTTCAAAGCACTAACGGCAGCTATCCAATCGGCTACAACGGCCGAACGTACATTGCCGGATTAGCTCCGGGTCCGCAACGCTTGACGGGCAGCGTCAACGGGATGCCGTGCACGATCGCGATTACCGTGCCGTCAAATGTCGATCAGATTCCCGATCTCGGCCGGCAGACTTGCCGCTTATAGACGGAAGTTGCAAAACGATTGACAACGGTTGTTCCTTGCCGTCGAAGCACTCAGTAGGGCTATGAATCCGTCGATACGGCTCCTTGGCAATCCAACAGTTGCGCGTTGAGTGCTCATACACAAACATCCTGACGTGTCCGTCTCTGTCGGTCACGCCCTGGCCGATGTTAATACGACCGGAAAACATCATCCGGACCTCGACGACCGCGCCTCTCGCGGGCTGGCCGCGCTGAATGACGGTCACCTGAATGCGGGGGTTCGCGGCGCGCGCGTTAACCGAGACGAACATCGCGAGGCAAAGCAAACCTAGAACGATTGCCAAAGAACGCTTCATACTCGCGCCTTGGCGGTCGGTTGAATACCCCCTGCGCATCGATTGCAGGCCTCCAGCTCCCGTGAGCAAAGCTGCCCTATCCGGAGGGATTCGTTATGAATTTCACGCGTTTCGTCATGGCCGCCGCTTTTGCGCTTATCTGCTTGCCGATTATGGTGGCAGCTTCGAGCACGCACTGGGTAACCGTCACCGTGATGCACGACGGCAAGCCGTTCTACAACGCCGTCGTCACCGTTATCGACACGGAACCGCCGCCCGAGAATTTTACCGGATCGACAAGACCTGATGGTACGTACAAGTTCGCGATCTGGCCGAATGCGAAAGGCGAGATCTGCATACACGCAAAGTCACGAAAAGCTCCCTGGCTCCAGAGCGACGCGGACTGCATATATGCGCCTTATCCGCCGGCTATCCGGCTAACACTGCACCCGGTTTAGGACTCGGCGTCGTGGAACGTCCCGCGCTTGGCGCTCGCGTCGAGTTCCAAATCGTCTAGAAAATAATAGACGATCTTCTTATCGTCGAAGCCGACTTTCGCGAGCTCGCGACCGTTGAGCGTCACGACCTCGTGGATGTGACCGGTCTTGCCCGCGTAGGCATAGTTCACCGTGCCGTAGTTCGCATCACCCGGCTTGGGATGCGGCGTTGCCTTTACGCCTCGAAGCGGGGTGTTGTGACGGTGCATTAGAACCGTCCGTTTCTATGGAACACGCCACAATCATTGAGTATCGCGGCAAACGGCCGAAGGTCGACCCGTCCGCTTTTTTGGCGCCGACTGCCGTGCTGATCGGCGACGTTGAAGTCGGCCCCGAATCGAGCATTTGGTTCGGCGCGGTCCTGCGCGGCGACAATGGGCCGATCCGCGTGGGAGCGCGCACGTCGATTCAAGATAACTGCGTCGTGCATGTCAGCGAAGGCGGACGCACGCACATCGATGACGACGTCACTGTGGGACACGCCGCGGTGATGGAAGACTGTCACATAAAATCGCGCGCGCTGATCGGCAGTAACGCCGTTGTGCTCACGGGCGCGACGGTCGGCGAGCGCTCGCTGGTGGCGGCGGGAAGCGTCGTCGGCGAACAATCGCAGATCCCCGACGGCGTATTGGCCGCGGGCTCGCCCGCCAAGGTCAAGAAGCAACTGGACGGTGAGTCTGCTAAGTGGATTGAGATTAGCGCGCAGGAGTATGTAAAGCTTTCGCGCTCCTACCTCGCGGAAAACATCGGCAAGAGCACAGGACCATAGGCTTGCCACGTTATCCGGCGGTCATCGAGGGTAGGGACAAAGCATGGCTGACCATCTCTTTGAACCAAACGGCGACCGCAAGCGGCGGCTCTCCGGCCTCATCCTAACGCGCAGCCCATCCAGTCACGGCGAGATTCACGAAGAAAACATCGCTGAACGAGACGTGGACGATCGCAAACGCGACGAGACCCAAGTCGAACGGGGCGATACGAGCGAGGTTGACCAGGAGGGTTAACCGAAGATTAAGGCGTGCAGATCAATGATCTGACGATCCGCGCCGCAACGGTGAACGGCTCGGGTAGTCAATCCGCGAATTTGGTTTTGGCCAACGCAATCTTCCGCCTCGGCATTCCCGTCGCACCAAAAAACGTTTTCCCCTCGAACATCGAGGGCTTGCCGACATGGTTCGACGTGCGGGTTTCCCCGCAAGGCTACCAATGTCGCAGCCGCGAGATAGATATTCTCGTTGCGCTCAACCCCGTTACGTGGCACGCGGACGTGCCGGACGTCAAGCCCGGCGGCGCGATAATTTATGAAGAGAGCTATGCCGTCACCGGCGTGACGCAGCGCAACGACGTCGTCTACTACCCTGTGCCGTTCGCCAAAATGGCAAAAGAACAAATCCCCGATGCGGCGCTGCGCAAGTACCTCACGAACATGATTTACGTCGGCGCGCTGGCGGAATTGTTGGGCATCGGCGAAGAGACGATCGAAGCGGCGCTGCGCGCGCAGTTCAAGCGCAAGCTGAGCGCAGTCGACACCAACATGAATGCGGTGCGCCTCGGCATGAACTACGTCCGCGAGAATTTGCCGAAGACCGACCCGTACAAGCTCGAACCCATGACCGGCCTCACTGAAGGCTTGATATTAATGGAAGGCAACACCGCCGCGGCACTCGGCTGCGTGATGGCCGGCTGTACTGTGGCGGCGTGGTATCCGATCACGCCTTCGTCCTCATTGTGCGAATCGTTCATTCAGTATTGCGACCGCTATCGCGTTGATGCAACGACGGGCGAACGCAAAGCCGCCGTTCTGCAGGCCGAAGACGAACTTGCGGCAATCGGCATGGTCTTCGGCGCTACTTGGGCGGGCGCGCGTGCGATGACCTCGACGTCCGGTCCGGGCCTCTCCCTGATGGCCGAATTCGCGGGCCTAGGTTATTACGCGGAACTTCCGGGCGTTATCTTCGACATTCAGCGCGCCGGGCCGTCGACCGGTTTGCCGACGCGCACGATGCAAGGCGACGTTGCATTTGCGTACACGCTATCGCACGGTGACACGAAGCACATCGTGCTTCTGCCCGCCACCGCGATTGAAGCATACGAGTTTGCCGCACAGGCATTCGATTTGTCGGATCGCTTTCAGACGCCCGTCTTTGTCCTAAGCGATCTTGACCTCGGTATGAATCTTTGGATGACCGAGCCGCTGGCGTATCCGGAGCGTGGTTTCGATCGCGGGAAAGTCCTAAGCGCTGCCGACCTCGAGGCCGCGCAATCATGGGGCCGCTATCGCGACGTGGATTCGGACGGCATTCCGTATCGCACGCTGCCCGGAACCAATCATCCGAACGCGGGATTCTTTACGCGCGGTTCGGGCCACAACGAAACGGCGCACTATTCGGAAGATCCCAACGTCTATCGCAACAACCTCGACCGCCTGAACCGCAAGTTCGAAACGGCGCGCGGCGCGGTGCCGAAACCCGTGGTCGAGGAAAGCGGCAAACCGACCGCGCTCATCGCCTACGGCACGTCACATCACGCGGTTGTCGAAGCGCGCGACCGCCTGCACGCGGCCGGAGTCGAAACCGATTACTTGCGCGTGCGGGCATTGCCGTTCACGCCGGAGGTCTTTGAGTTCATCGAACGGCACGAGCGCGTCTACGTCGTGGAACAAAACCGCGACGGCCAACTGTATGGCTTGCTACGAGCCGAACTGCCGGCTCGTTCCATCGAACGCTTAAAGTCGATTCGTCACTACAACGGCGTGCCGATCGACGCGTCGGCCATCATCGATCCCTTGATGCAACTCGAACAAACGGAGCTCGTACCGGCATGACCAGCGGCGCACCTCCAGCCAACGTAAATTCTGCCGGCCTCACGCGCGAGGTCTATAAAGGGCTGGCCAGTACGCTCTGCGCGGGCTGCGGACACAATTCGATCACCAATCATTTGATCAAAGCGCTGTACGAGTACGGCGTCGAGCCGCACAAACTCGCGAAGATGAGCGGCATCGGCTGCTCCTCGAAGACGCCCGCCTACTTCGTCGAACGCGCGCACGGTTTCAACGGCGTGCACGGGCGCATGCCCTCGCTCGCCACCGGCGCGAAGATCGCCAACCGCGAGCTCATGGTGCTCGGGATTAGCGGCGACGGCGATACCGCCAGCATCGGACTCGGCCAGTACTGCCACATGATCCGCCGCAACGTCGATTGCACCTATATTATCGAAGACAACGGCTGTTACGGCCTAACGAAGGGGCAGTTCTCGGCGACCGCCGATCGCGGATCCGTCTTGAAGAAAGGCCAAGTCAACGAATTCGAGACCATCGACGTCTGCGGACTGGCCATCGAACTCGGCGCAACGTTCGTGGCGCGCTCGTTTTCGGGCGACGGCAAACAGCTCATACCCTTGCTGCAGGCGGCCTTTTCACACCGCGGCACGGCCGTGCTCGACATTATCAGCCCGTGCGTAACGTTCAACGACCACGAAGGCTCGACGAAGAGCTATTCGTATGTTAAAGAACACCACGCGATCTTGCACACGCCCGACTACATCGTCGGCGGTCAAGAGATTACGGTTGACTACGAACCCGGCACGGTGCAGGAAGTGGAGTTCGATGACGGCTCGCGCATCTTGCTCCGCAAAGTCGAGATAGACTACGATCCGACCGACAGCGTCGCAGCGCTCACCATGTTGCATGAAGGCCGGGGCCGCGGCGAACTCGTCACGGGGCTTTTGTACATCAACGTGAAAGCGCACGACCTCGCGGCACGTGAGAACCTTCCGCAGAAGCCGCTGGCGCAACTGAACGAAAACGAGCTTCGGATTTCGCGCGAAGACTGGTCGAAGCTCATGGAGTCGTTCAAATGAAACGAGCCGTGGCGCTCCTCGCACTGACCGCGTTCGCTTTTCTGGCGATCCCGGCTTCTGCCGCGACGGAACGGATTTTCGTGCTGACGCACAACGGCACGGCGGACCCCGCAACGATAGAACTCATCGGCAGCGATCGCACGATCGAGGAGTTCGAGCTAGAGCCCAACCGTGGCGACCAACGCCTGGTTACGCTTGGCACTCCCGTCAAAATCAAGTTCTTTGGCAAGTGCACGCCACGCCCAATCGTCGAGAGCGTCACGATCAACAACAGTAAGACGACCCTGATGATTTACGTGCAGCATAATTGCACGCTGCAAATCAACACGCACCAAAAATAAAGTTACTTGTAGTCTACATACTCAACGGCCGGCAGGTCCCGTACGTGGATAGCGGCAGCGTCAATATATCCGCTGCAGTGCGGCTCTTTGCTCAAAAACCACAATCCGTTGTTGGGGCCGTGCAGCAGCATGAGATGCTGATCGATGCAAGGTAGGCGATATCGGGTTACGCCACCGGCTTCCGTGACGCGCAGAATCGTAGGCCAAGCGCTGCTCTGAACCCAGGCCGTCCCGTCGGGGGCAACGAGGAACGCTTTAACATCTACGGCGTAGGCGCCCCCTCCGTTCGAACCGGCGCTATCTACGTTGCGAACTATTACGCGGCGGTTGAGAAAGAGCTCTTCGAGCCAAGCAGCTGAGCCGGCACCTCTAACTGAGAGCACACCAGGATCGACCCACGTAAACTCGTGCAGTTTACCAGCTGCGTCGATGAAACCGTAGTGCAAGTGATCCGCCTCGCTAAACCAAACCGCGGTCGTGCTTCGGGAGATCGCCTGGATTGGTGATTGCAGTCTTATCTGCTCCAGGTTTCCGTTCGCCGTCATATGGCCGAGGAACGGTAAGTCTTTCATACTGAACCAGACGTCGTCGTTGAGCCCAGAAGAGAGGACTTCCGACTGAGCTTTGATGGTTTGAGTCGCAAGAGATGTCCCGTCGAATCTCGTTGCGGTCAAAAGGCTAGAATTGCTTTCAAACGTCAGGCACCAAGCGATTGCACCGGTGATGGCGGTCCTTTGACAGGTCCCGTCAGCGGAAATAATTTGAGACCATGTTCCAGCGTGACGAAGCCGGAGCGAATGCGTCGAGAGTATGACAAGGTCGTTGCCGGCCGTAAGAACCTG